>JABRVY010000520.1:0-10493 GCA_039961755.1 Acidobacteriota bacterium
CTCCGCCGCTCGCCCTCGCCCTCGCCGCCCTGGCCGGGATGGGTTCCCGGGCGGGCCGCAGCGCCGCGCAGGAGCTGGCCATCCCGGCCAGGGCGGCGAGGGCGAGGGCGAGCGGCGGAGATGGCTTCGTGGCTGGCTTTTCGTGGGCTGGTTCCATGGCTCCCTCGACTCTCTCCCCAACCCGCCTCGGGGGGCGATTCATCCTCCGCCCGGTTTCGCGTACATTGGCAGCGTTCGGAACCCCGGCGGGTCCGGCGAGGAGGAGGGAGAGAACGATGCCCAGGCTCATGGCCGTCATCGCCCTGACTGCGGTGGCCGGGGGTGCCTTCGCGGCCGACCTGACGCGTTCGGTGGATGCGCTGTCGCGACAGGAGCTGGCCAGCGTCATCCGCCTGCTGTCCGACGACCTGCTGGAGGGGCGAGCGCCCGGGACCCGGGGCGGGGAGCTGGCGGAGCTGGTCACGGAGGGTCTGCTCGCCTGGACGGGGCTGGCTCCGGGCTGGCGGGGAGAATACCGACAGCCCTTCACCATGAAGGGCTTTGCCACCTCGAAGTTGAGCATCGAGGGGCGGGGACAGCGCCTCGTCTTCCTCGACGAGGTGGTGGGCAACTACCTGCGGGAGCGGGAGGAGTTCGACCTCCAGGGCGAGGCGGTGTTCGCCGGTTTCGGCATTCGCGCCCGCCAGTGGGAGTGGGACGACTACAAGGATGCCGACCTTGCGGGGCGCATCCTCATCGTCCGGGTCAATGACCCCGGCAGCGTCCACCCCGACCTCTTCGAAGGGTCAACCCTCACCTACTTTGGACGCTGGCGCTACAAGATCGAGGAGGCGGCGCGGGTGGGGGCGCGGGGGATCCTGCTCATTCACACCGACTCCAGCGCCGGGTACGGCTGGCAAGTGGTGCGCAACTCCTGGGCGGGCGAGAGCCTCCACCTGCCCGCCGGCCTCGGGGGCAACCTGGAGTTTGCCGGCTGGGTGAGCGAGGCCGCCCTCGGCCGCCTGCTGGCCGGGTCGGGGCACGACCTCGCGGCCCTCTACGCCGCCTCCTCGCGCCGCGACTTCCGCCCGGTCTCGCTGGGGTTTCCCCTGCGCATTTCGGGCCGCCACGCCTTTCGCACGCTGACGGCTAACAACGTGGTGGCGGAGATCCCGGGCAAGCGCCCGGAGCGGGTGGTGCTGGTGGCCCACATCGACCACCTGGGGCGGGATGAGCGCCGGGATGGCGACCAGATCTTCAACGGCGCCATCGACAACGGTTCGGCCGTCGCGGCGCTCCTGCTCTCCGCCCGCATCCTGAAGCAGCACCAGGAAATGCTGACCTACGGCGTGACCATACTGGCCTGCCACGCCGAGGAGGAGGGCCTCTTGGGTTCCACCGCGTACGTGGCCGCCGCCGAGCGGGGGCAGATCGTCGCGGCGATCAACTTCGAGTCCACGCCGGTCTGGGGCCCCGCCGGCAGCGTCATGGGGGTGGGCGCCGAGTACTCCACGTTGGGGGAGCTCCTGCAGCAGGTGGCCAGGCGCACCGGTGTCCAGGTCAGCCAGTTTTCCATGACCGAGCAGGGGTTTTTCTTCCGCTCTGACCAGTTCTCCTTCGCCCGCGCTGGCATCCCCGCCCTGTGGATCTCCGCCGGCGAGGACTTCGCCTCCGGCCGCAATCACCTCAGGGAGTTCTTCACCGGCGCTTACCACACCCCCGCCGACCAGTTCGACCCCGCCTGGGAGCTGGAGTCGCTGCGCCAGACGGTGCGCTACGCGGTGCTGCTGGTGGAGGCCATCAATCGGGCCGCCGAGAGGCCCCGCTGGACGCGCCCTCTGCCGTTCCCCGTGGACCAGTGACGCCGCCCGCCGGGCGCGGCGCTGACCGTGGCCGTGCCCGTGTCCGTGTCCGTGACCGTGCCCGTGACGGTGCCCGTGCCGGTGTCCGTGCCCGTGCCCGTGGGGCGGCCGCGTTGTCGCCGCGGCTGCAACCCGAAAGGGAGGGCGTGCGTATCATGAACGATTGCATCGGGGAGGCGGGTGCCTCTCTGCCCGAGGAGGAAAACCCCATGAAGAAGCGCGTGGCGTTGTCGATGGTGTTGCTGCTGGCAGCGGGTCTGGCCGTGGCCGCCGAGCCCGAGGATCCCTTCCTGTGGCTGGAGGAAATCGATGGCGAGCGAGCCCTGGCCTGGGTGAAGGAGCAAAACGCCAGGACCACCGCCGAGTTTCAGGCCAAGCCGATGTACAAGCACATCTACGATCGCGCGCTCAAGATCCTGGACTCCCGCGAGCGCATCCCCTTCCCGTCTCTCTACGGCACGACGGTGTACAACTTCTGGCAGGACGAGACCAACCGCCGCGGCCTCTGGCGGCGCACCACCCTGGAGTCGTACCGGACGGCGAATCCCAGCTGGGAGACGGTGCTGGACATCGACGCCCTGATGGCGGCAGAGAACGTGCCGTGGGTGTTCAAGGGAGCTACCTGCCTGCCACCCGCCTACCGCCGCTGCATGGTGGCGTTGTCGCGGGGAGGCGGGGACGCGGTGGAGCAGCGCGAGTTCGACACCGCCACCAAGAGCTTCGTCAAGGACGGCTTCTTTCTGGCGGAGGCCAAGTCCCGGGTGGCCTGGAAGGACGAGAACACCCTGTGGGTGGGCACCGACTTCGGCCCCGGTTCGTTGACCACCTCCGGCTATCCGCGCCTGGTGAAGTTGTGGGCCCGGGGCACGCCGCTGGCCGAGGCGCAGCTGGTGTTTGCCGGCGAGGCCACCGACATGGCGGTGGGCGGCTACACCATGTTCAAAGGCGATCAGCGCTACGACGTGGTGGTCCGCACCCCGGCGTTCTTCCGCGCCGAGGTATTCCTGCTGCTGGGCGGACGACTGGTGAAGCTCGATGTGCCCCCGGATGTGGACATGCAAGGGGTTTTCGCCGAGCACCTGCTGTTCGCCCTGCGCTCCGACTGGACGGTGGGTGGCGCCACTTACAAGGCCGGCTCCCTGCTGGCGGCTTCCCTGGATGACTTCCTGCGCGGTTCCCGCCGCTTCGAGGTGCTGTTCTCACCCGGCCCCCGCAGCTCCCTGGGCCAGGTGACCTCCACCCGGGACCGGGTGCTGGTGACCACCCTGGACAACGTCCGCGGTCGGATGGCCTCCTTCACCCGCCAGGACGGCGCCTGGGTGCGGGAGGAGATCGCTCTCCCCGGCCTGGGCACAGTGGGGATCACCACCGCGAGCGACGAAGCCGATCTGTACTTCTACACGTACCAGGACTTTCTCAAGCCGGTCACGCTCTTTGCCGGATCCGGCCCCAGGGGGGAGAGCATCAAGGTCATGCCGGCGTTCTTCGACGCCACCGGGGTGACCGTCACCCAGCGGGAGGCCACCTCGAAGGACGGCACCCGGATTCCATACTTCTTGATCGCTCCCAAGGGCTTCGTCGCCAACGGCAAGGCTCCCACCCTGCTGTACGCCTACGGTGGGTTCGAGGTGCCGCAGCTGCCGCGCTACAACGCCTCGGTAGGGGCGGCCTGGCTGGAGCGGGGCGGAGTGTACGTTGTGGCCAACATCCGCGGCGGTGGGGAGTTTGGCCCCTCCTGGCACCAGGCGGCGCTGAAGGAAAATCGCATGAAGAACTTCGAGGACCTCATCGGGGTCGCAGAGGATCTCATCGCCACCAAGGTGACGTCGCCGCGGCATCTGGGCATCATGGGTGGCTCCCAGGGCGGTCTGCTGGTGGGCGCCACCTTCACCCTGCGTCCTGACCTCTTCAACGCCGTGGTTTCCCAGGTGCCCCTGGCCGACATGCGGCGCTACAACAAGCTCCTGGCGGGGGCCAGCTGGATGGCCGAGTACGGCAACCCGGACCTGCCCGAGGAGTGGGCCTACATCCAGACCTGGTCGCCCTATCACCTGCTCAAGAAAGACGTCAAGTACCCGACGCCCTTCTACTGGACGACCACGCGGGACGATCGAGTGCACCCCGCCCACGCCCGCAAGATGGTGGCCAAGATGCAGGCGCTGGGTCACCCGGTGTGGTACTTCGAGAACATCGAGGGGGGACACGGCGCCGGCTCGGTGAACCCCCAGCGGGCCCAGATCTCGGCTCTCGAGTACACCTACCTGTGGACGATGCTGAAGTGACCGCAACGCTTCGGGGGGCAACCATGGTGATCTTCTTCATGCTGCTCCTCGTTGTGGCCGGGGCTTCCCCGCTGGCGGCGAGCGGGAACCCAACCGACCTGGAGCGAGCCCGCGCCTTTCTCGAAGAGGGGCAGCTGGAGCAGGCGGCCAGGCTGCTCTCCACCGCCGTCCGACAGCCGGCGAGCCGGGGGGAGAGCCTGGTGCTGCTGTGCCGGCTGGCCAGCGCCCGCGGCGAGCACGAGCAGGCGGTGGAGTACGGCAAGCAGGCGGTGGAAGCGCTCCCGACGAGCGCCGAGGCCCACTACCGCTATGCCGTGGCGCTGCGTAACCTCATGACGCGGGTCGGCAAGCTCAAGGCCATGGGGATGCTGGGCAGCTACAAGACGGCCCTGGTCCGGGCCATCGAGCTGGACCCTCAGCACCTGGACGCCCGCGCCGAGGAGATCGGCTTCCTCATCAGCGCCCCGGGTATTGCCGGCGGCAGCAAGGAGAAGGGCAAGGCCAGGATCGAGGAGCTGCTGCGTCTGGATCCCCGCCGGGGAACGACCATGAAGGCCATGCTGCTGCGCTCCGAGGGGGAGAGCGAGTCTGCCATCACGCTGCTCCGCGACCACCTGGGGCGCTACCCGGACGACCATGACAACCGCCTGCTGCTGGCCATGAGCTTGCAGGATGCCAAGAAGTTCCGCGAGGCCGACGCCGAGCTGGAGCCGTTGCTCGCCGTCGAGGGCGGGACCACGGCGCTCTCAGCCGCCTATCAGCTCGCCCGTTCCCGGGTACTCGGCTCCTACGATCAGCAGCGCGCGGTGGCCTTGCTCACCGACTATCTTCGGCGGCGCCCGGAGACCTCTCGTGGCCTTCCCTCCCGTGCCGCCGCCTACTGGCGACTGGGCCAGGCCCACCAGCAGCTGGGAGAGATCGCCAGGGCGCGCGAGGCCTTCCAGCTGGCGCTGGCGCTGGAGCCGGACAACGAGGAGATCAAGAAGGCGCTGAAGGCCCTGCCCAAGTCCTGAGGGAGCGCGGGCTCAGGGCAGGGAAAACTCCTCGACGGCATCGGCGCGCACCGTCACCGGCAGGGTGGTGGTGGTGCCGTCGGCGGTGCGCATTTCCACCCGGTAACGTCCGGCCGGCAGCAGGATCGTCAAAGGAGCGTTGGACACGGTGACCCACTCCCCCCGCTGCGGGTTCAGAGAAGGGTGAAGGGGCACCACCAGGTGCGACCCGCGTTCCGACAGGCGGACGTCGACGGGAAAGACAGCCGTGCGGGGGGATGGGCGGAGCTGAAGGGTTCCCTCCCGGCGCAGCCGCACCGGGGCAAGGTCACCCTGCTCCGGAATGGCCACCAGGGCGGCGCCTGCCCCCCGCACCAGGGCGGTGAAGGCGGCAGCCGGTACGCCAGCCACCACGCACCGTTGGTCGTTTTCGCAGGCACCCCCGACGGCATCCCCCACCCAGGAGAGGACCAGCGGCTGCACCACCACGCTCTCGCAGGGGAGGTGGGCGGGAATGACGGTGAGCTCCAGGGTGCGGGTGCGCGGTACCTTGGCGCCTTCCGGCAGACGTTCCCAGCGAGCCCGCTCGATGGCCGCCCGGATGGCGCCGACGATGTCGCGCAACGACAGCCCCACCGCCACCTGGGGCGTCAGGGTCGCCGAGCCCGGCAGCCCGGGGTACATGGCGCGGGCCATCTCCCGCTGAGCGGCGGCGCTGGACACCTCGAGCCGCAGGCGGTTTTTCTCGCCCCGGTCCAGGGTCGCGAGGAAGGCGCGAGTGTCCAGGTGCAACCGTAGCGGCGCCGACGAGGGGGACGGGGTCGTGACGTCGGCAACGCCGGGAGCGGGACCAGCGGGGAGCAGCTTCAGGTCGCCGAGATCAAAGGCGGGCTTGCCTTCGGGATTCCCCGACGGGGAAGTCCCGGGGCCTCGCTCGATCCCCTCCTGGGGGAGCAGGCGGTCAAGGGCGAGCGACAACGCTCGCGGGGTCGGCGTCGGAGGAGGCGTCGCTGAGGGAGCGTCCTGACCACCGGCGAGCGCCGCCACCGCCAACAAGGCGGGTACCTGGTATAGCCATCTTTCCTTTCTTCGCGATTCCACGGCCGGAAGGCTAACGCCGCTCCGCAGGTGGGAGCAAGAACCTCACCCGCGGACACTGACGCCGGGACCAGCACTGAGACCGACACCAACACTGACACTGACACTGACACTGACACAGGCACAGGCACAGGCACGGGCGCTGACACTGGCACTGGCAATGACACCGCCCGTGACCGTGTCCGTGTCCGTGACCGTGTCCGTGACCGTGTCCGTGACCGTGGTGGTGCCCCTGGGTGCGCGGGCCTCCGGCCCGCCTTCACGGCCGGTGCGATTTGCCTCGGCCGGCCCGGTGTCCGTGCCCGTGTCGGTGCCCGTGTCTGTGCCGGTGAGGGTGTCGGTGTGGGTGACCCCGGAAGTCACCGCGGCCGTGTACCATGCTCGCCAATGAGCGGCGAGAGTCGGTGGCGGGCGCTGGCGGGCACGTGGTGGATCCCCTCGCTGTACTTCGCCGAGGGGTTCCCCTACTCCCTGGTGCGGCAGCTCTCCACGGTGTACTACAAGGACGCCGGGGCGAGCCTCGAGGCCATCGGGCTGACCTCGCTCTACGGGCTGCCGTGGACGCTGAAGTTCCTGTGGGCGCCGCTGGTGGACGCCTACGCCAGCAAGCGACGCTGGCTGCTGTCGGCGGAGGCGGTGCTGGTGGCGCTGGTGGCGCTCATGGCGGTGGCCGCGACGCTGCCGGCGGCGCTGCCAGCGGTGGCGGTGGTGTTCCTGTTGGTGGCGGTGGCCTCGGCCACCCACGACATTGCCATTGACGGGTACTACCTGGAGGCACTGGACCGCACCGAGCAGGCGCGCTGGGTCGGCTTCCAGGCGGGGGCCTATCGCCTGGCGCTGGTCGCCGGGGGCGGCGGGATCATCTACCTTTCGGGGCGGACCTCGTTCCCCCTCGCCTTCGCCGTGGCGGCGGTGGTTCTCGCCGCGTTGCTGCTGCTGCACGCCACGCGGCTGCCCAGTATCGAGACGCCACGGGCCCCGGCGCGAGACATGATGGCGGCACTCCTGTCGCCGGCGCGCGGGGTGGCCGCCGTGGTGCTGGCCGGCGGGGTGGTGGGGGCCATTGCCTGGCTGCAGCGCCCGGCGGCGTTGCCCGTGCGAGAGGCGTTGGCCCGCCAGCTGCCGCGGTGGATCGTTGTGATTTTGCTGGTGGTCCTGCTGATCCTGGCGGTGCGCGCGGGAGCCATCAAGCGCCGCCTCTACGCCTCCCGGTCCACCTATGCGCTGGCCTTCGTGGACTACCTGGACCAGCCGCGGGCCGCCGTCATCCTGGCGTTCGTGGCCCTCTACCGCGCCGGCGAGTCGTTCCTGCTCAACATGGCCTACCCGTTCCTGCGCGATGTGGGGGTGGATCGGGCCGCCTACGGGGTCGCCTATGGCACCTTCGGCATCGCCGCCTCCATCGCCGGCGGCCTCGTCGGCGGCGCCCTGATCGCCAGGTACGGCCTGCGGCGCTGCATCTGGCCCTTTGCCCTGGCGCAGAACCTCTTGAACCTCCTCTACGTGTTCATGGCGTGGCATTACCAGGCCATCTTCCAGCGCCCGGAGCTGGGGGTGGCCGATCTCCGCCTGGTGACCGGGGTGATCATCGTCGAGGCGTTCGGGGCGGGGCTGGGCACGGCGGCGTTCATGGTGTTCATCATGCGCACCACCCGCCCGGACCACAAGGCAGCGCACTTCGCCATCGCCACCGGCATCGCCACCGTCTCCGCCACCCTCGCCGGAGTGCTGTCCGGATTTCTCGCCCAGACCCTGGGCTTCGTGTGGTTCTTCACCTTCACCTTCGCCGCCTCCCTGCCGGCCATGGCGCTGATCCCCTTCCTCCCCCACCTGGACCGGGCCCCGGCTTCCACCACCGGGGGATGAGGCGGAAGGCCCGCTACTCCCACTCCCGGTTGAGCAGGTGCAGCGTGCCGGCAAACTGCGCCAGGCGACGGCGAATGGTGCGACTGCCGGTGGCCAGGCGGTGGCGGCGGGACAGGTGGGTGAGCACCAGGTGGCGGTTGGCCAGGGTGCCGGCCCGGGCGACCAGGTCCTCGAGGTGGGTGTGGCCGAAGCGGGCGGCGCGCTCGCGCTCGCCGGGGCGCAGGAAGGTGCACTCGGTGATGAGAATCTCCACCTGGGCCAGCCACGGATGCAGGTCGAGCACCCGCGGATCGGTATCCCCCAGGTAGGCCAGCAGGGGCACGCGCACCTCGTGGGTGATCGGCCCACCGGCGGCGCGGCGGCGCGCCAGCTCCTCGCCCGGCAACCCGGACAGCTCCGGCCGCAGGTGCCGTCTGGTCCACCACAGGCAACACCCCAGGGTGGGCACCCAGTGGGTGGTGGCGAAGAAGGTGAGGTCAAACCCGGGACGCAGGGGTAGCGAGAAGCCGTCGTTCGCCTCCACCACCTCCACCCCGTACCCGGCGCCCCCCTCGAGGGCCGCGACTCTCTCCAGGAGGTCCACGAAGGCAGGTCCCTGGGGAGCCGGCACCACCAGCCGTCCGGGCGGCATCCCCTGCAGTTGCCGCTGGCTGGCCCACGCCGGCACCCCCAGCACGTGGTCCAGGTGGGTGTGGGTGATGCACACCGTGGTGGCAGGCACCAGCGCCCGGGCGGGGCGCCCGGCGTCCAGGGCCAGACGCAGCTGCGGTAGCAACAGCAGCGTGCCTTCGCCGGCGCGCGAGCCGCCCACCAAGAGCAGCGGCCCCCACGAGGTGGTGAGCGTCAGGCGATGCACCCGGTGAGAATGGCACGTCGGCACGGTACCCTGTCAACATTCGCGCGCCTGATTCGTCGCTATGAGGTATGGCGAGCGTGCCGCGCAGGGAGCTGCCGGTGGAGAGCGACGACGAGCTCACGTTGGTGGAGCGCGCCCGCGCGGGCGACCGCGAGGCGGCAGGGCAGCTGCTGGAGCGGCACGAGCTGTCGGTGTGGAGGGTCTGCCGGCACCTCCTGCCGCCGGGGGAGGACGTGGAAGGGGCCGTGCAGGAGACTTTCGTGCGCGCCCTGGACAAGCTTCATCGCTACTCGGGGAAGGGCAGTTTCGGCGGGTGGCTCGCCACCATCGCCGCCAACTACTGCCGCGACCGCCGGCGACGGGGGCGGCTGGTGCCGTTTCGGTCGCTGGAGGGAGAGGAAGAAGACGACGCCAACCCCCTGGCCGTTTTCCCAGCCGATGGCCCCGACCCGGAACGGACCGCCATGGGCCGGCAGGCCATGGCGCGGGTGCAGCGGGAGCTGGCGCGGCTGCCGCGGCGCCAGCAGGAAGCCTTCGTGCTGCGGTTCTTCGCCGGCATGGAGCTGGCGGATATTTCCGCCGCGCTGGGGGTGGACGTGGGCAGCGTCAAGACCCACCTGCACCGCGCGGTGCGGCGGCTGCGCGAGCAGGTGCTGGAGGCAGTGCCATGAGAGTCGAACACCTTACCGACGACGAGCTGGATTCCCTCCTGGTGGGAGGGGAGGAAGATGGCCAGGCGGCCGAACATGCGGCCACGTGCCTGTCCTGCCGCCGGCGGGTGGGAGAGCTGCGGCGCGCCTTGCGGCCCGACGAGGAGCTGGACCCCTCGCTCGCCACCCGCGCCCGGGTGCGGCAGGCGGCGCTGGCCGCCTGGGCGATGCCGCAGCGGGCGCGCCGGCCGGTGTGGTGGTGGGCGGTGGCCGCCGGCCTCGTCGCGGCGCTCGCCCTACCCTTGCTGCAGTCCGGCCGGCTCGACAGTCCCGACGTGGATGCCGCCGAGGTGCTCTCCCAGGTGGACACCCTGCTGGCGGGAGACCCGGTGAGCGCCGCCTTCCCGGCCGAACTGGTGACGGCGCTGGCGGCCGGTCAGGAGGTCGCCGCCACAGGAGATGCATCATGAACACCCGTTTGTTGTTCCTGACCATCATCGCGATCTTCGTGGGAATCGTCTCCGCCGTCCCCGCCGTCGCCGACGAGCTCGACGTGCCACCCGGCCGCTGGTGGGACCGGCCAGGGGTGGTGCGGCTCCTCGCCCTGTCGGCGGAGCAGCAGCGCAGCATCCAGGCCATCACCCTGACGCACGCGCGGGCCATGGTGGACCTCAAGGCGGGCGTCGAGAGGGCGGAGCTCGATCTGCGCGCCGCCGCCGAGGCGGAGCCCTTCGCCGCCGAGCGGGTGCGGGAGGCGTTCGGCGCCTTCGTCGCCGCTCGCACCCGGCTGGAGACGGAGCGCTTCGAGATGATCCTGCGCATCCGCGAAGTACTGACTCGCGAGCAGTGGCAGCGCCTGCGGCGGCTGGCGGAAGAGGCACGTCTGCGCGGGGTGGAGGGCGGTGAAC
>JABRVY010000521.1:0-8230 GCA_039961755.1 Acidobacteriota bacterium
CGTGGGTTTGGACTTGCGGGGGGTGGTTGGGGGGGAACCGGGCCCCCGAATAATGTCATGACAGAGCTCGCCGGCCGGGCTGGTGACGGCGGCGGCGGAGTGTGCGATGATTACCGCGTGGAGAGGTGTCCGAGTGGCCGAAGGAGCACGCTTGGAAAGCGTGTGTACGGGTAACCGTACCGCGGGTTCGAATCCCGCCCTCTCCGCCATCCCACCCTCTCCGCATGGGGTGTGAGAGCGTGGCCATACCGCCGAAGTGCATGGATACAGGCGATGAAGCCCGTGGTGGGAAGCAAGGAGTCCGGGAACCGCGCGACGACGCCCCCGAACCTCGTCAGGCCCGGAAGGGAGCAGCGATAAGGGGATCACGTCGGGCGCCGCGGCCCTCCCGGGCTCCTTGGTTCGCCACCCATGGCCACGCCGAGAGCAGGTGGACCACCCACCGGGTGGCCCGGAGCAGGGCGCTGCCAGGGGCGGCGACGAAGGAACTGGCCCCTGGTTCCGGTCGACCTCTAGGTAATGTGTGGGCGGGTGGGCCCACCCCCGGCGCTGGACAGAGGAGACCCTGTTGAGCCATTTGGTGTTGGCGCGGCGCTACCGACCGCAGCGCTTCGACGATCTGATCGGCCAGGAGGTGGTGGTACGCACCCTGCGAAACGCCCTGGCGAGCGGCGAGACGGCGCACGCGTACGTGTTCGCCGGACTGCGGGGGGTGGGCAAGACGACGGCGGCGCGGATCCTGGCCCGGGCCCTCAACTGCCACCAGGGACCCACGCCAGACCCGTGCGGCGAGTGTAGCGCCTGCGTGGATATCGCCGAGGGGCGTGCGCTGGATGTGCTGGAGATCGATGCCGCCTCCAATCGCGGCATCGACGACGTGCGGGAGCTGCGAGAGACGGCCCGCGCGATGCCGGTGCGCGACCGCTTCCGGGTTTTCATCCTCGACGAGGCGCATCAGCTCTCCCGCGACGCCTGGGGGGCGCTCCTGAAGATCATCGAGGAGCCACCTCCGCACGTGGTGTTCGTGCTGGCGTCGACGGACAAGCAGAAGTTCCCCGCGACCATCCTTTCCCGTTGCCAGCAGCTGGACTTTCGGCCGGTGCCCACCGAAACGCTGCGCGCCCATCTGGTGGAAGTGGCCCGAGCGGAGGGTTTTGCGCTGCCCGACGGGGCGGCGCTGATGCTCGCTCAGTCGGCGGAAGGGAGTGTGCGCGACGCGCTGTCCCTGCTGGACCGGGTGCGCGCCTTTTCCCCGGCCGGCGTGGACGAGGCGGCGGTGGCCGAGGTGCTGGGATTGCCTCGCTTCGAGGTGGTACTCAAGATCTGGGACTCGCTCTTCGGCGGTGACGTTGCCGCGGTCCTGCAACTCCTGCGGGAGGTGGAGGCGGAGGGCACCGACCCGGTGGCGGTCTACGAGGCGCTGACGACCTTTGCCCATACGGCTTTACTGCTGGCGTGTGCTCCCGCATGCCCGATCCCCTACGCCGCCGAGCAGCGGCCGGCGCTGGCGGCACGCGCCGCAGCGGCAGGCCAGCTGCGCCTGGTGCGGCTCTTGGGTCAGCTGGTGGAGCATCGCCGGTTGATCACCGAGGCCGATCAGAGCCGACTGGCGGTGGCGGTGGCGCTGGGGCGGCTGGCGCTGTGGCCACGGGTGCGACGGATCGAAGAGCTGCTGGCGGGAGGCGCCCAGGCGGTTGCAGCAGGCGTACCGGCGTCTGATGGTCAGGTGGCGGCGCCCAGGCTCTCCCCCGAGGCGGGGGGCGCGCCGGGCGATCTCCGGCGCCGTCTGGCCGCGGCGCTGGATGAGGCCGGGGCGCATCTGCTGGCCGCCGGGGTGGTGTCGGCGAGCGCAGCCAGGGTGGAAGGCGGGGTCCTGTATCTCAGCTATCCGTCCGCGGCAGCGGCCAACGGGCAGGCCGCCCAGGAGGGACTGGCAGAGCTCGCCGCGGCGGCGCGAGCGGCGGGCATCGCCCAGGAGGTGAGAGTGGAATGGTCTCCATTTGCCCCGTCCTCGCCGGCGCCGTCCGATGAGCTGCGGCTCAAGGTGCTGGCGCACGAAGGAGTTCAGCGGGTGCTGGAGATTTTCGGCGGGAAGCTGGAGCGGGTGGAGGAGAAGGTATGAACGTCGCCAAACTGCTGCAGCAGGCGCAACGCGCCCAGCAACAGATGCAGGCCACCCTGGCGGCCATCGAAGTGGAAGGATCGGCCGGGGGTGGGCTGGTGAAGGTACGCCTCAACGGTCTCAAGGAGTTACGAGGGGTGTCCATCGATGCGCGGGCGCTCGAGGGCGAGGAGGCCGGCCTGGTGGAGGATCTCGTCATGGCGGCGTGGGAGGATGCCAGCCGGCGCGTGACCGAGCAGACGAAACAGGCGCTGGGCGCCATGGGGCTGCCCCCCGGGCTGGAGGGGCTGGTGTGATCGACCTGCGGCCCGCTGCGGTGCAGGTGCTGCTGGACGAGCTGGAGCAGCTGCCGGGAGTGGGTCCGCGTACCGCGGTGCGCCTGGCCCAGCACCTGCTGCGCCAGCCGGCCGGGGCCCGGCGGCTGGCCGCGGCGCTGGTGCGGGCCGCCGACGGGGTGCGGCCCTGTGCGGCCTGCTTCCTGCCGGCCGAAGAAGAAACCTGTGCGGTGTGCCGAGCCAGCGAGCGCGATCGGGCCCTGCTATGCGTGGTGGAGGATCCCATCAACGCCTGGTCCATCGAGGCCACCGGCGAGTTCGACGGTCTTTACCATGTTCTCCTGGGAACCCTCGACCCCTTGCACGGAGTGGGGCCAGAGCAGCTGACCGTTGCGGCGCTGGTCGACCGCGTGCGAGCCGGGCCCGTGCAGGAGGTCATCCTGGCCACCAACCCCACGGTGGAGGGGGAGGCCACCGCTCATTTCGTGGCGGGAGTGCTCAAGGGGACCGGCGTGCGGGTGAGCCGCATCGCCTTCGGCCTGCCGGCCGGGGGAGAGATCTCCTTCGCCGATCAAGTCACCCTCTCGCGTTCGCTGGTGGGCCGCCAGAGGATGGAGTGACCCGATATGGGAGGACCCTCTGGCAGCGCAGCCGGGGAAGTGCGCTATACTGCGCGACGGACGCGCGGAGGCGGGGTGTCATGGCCATCTTGAGTCAGAGCATGGTGATATATGAGGAGGAGTTCGAACGCATCAGCTCCGTCCTCGCCCGTCTGTGGGTCGACGCGAACGCCAAAATCGTTTTTCTCGTCGACAAGAACGGTCAGCAACTGGCGGCCAAGGGGGATCTGGATAAGGTGGACACCACCTCGCTGGCATCGTTGACGGCGGGGAACGTGGCGGCCACCGATGGTCTGGCCCGCCTGATCGGCGAGAAGGAGTTCTCCATCCTCTTTCATGAGGGGGAGCGGGACAACATCCACATTTCCATCGTCGGCCAGCGGCTCATCCTGGTGGTGATCTTCGACGAGCGGTCATCGTTGGGGCTGGTTCGGCTGCGGGTGCGCAAGGCGGCGGCGGAGCTGGAGGAGGTGCTTTCTCAAATGGCCGACAAGGCGGCGCAGCGGGGCGAGGAAGTGGTCTCCCCGTTCGCCGAGATCACTGACGAAGATATCGACAACCTGTTCTCCGAATGAGCTTCATCAACTACGCCTCGCGCGAGATCAACTGCAAGATCGTCTACTACGGTCCTGGCCTGGGCGGCAAGACGACCAATTTGCAGTTCATCTACGCCAAGACCAACCCTTCCAACAAGGGGCAGCTCATCTCTCTCGCCACCGAGACCGACCGCACCCTGTTCTTCGACTTCCTGCCGCTGGATCTGGGGACGGTGAGGGGGTTCCGCACCCGCTTCCATCTGTACACGGTGCCAGGGCAGGTGTTCTACGATGCCTCGCGCAAGCTCATCCTGAAAGGGGTGGACGGGGTGGTGTTCGTCGCCGATTCCCAGGAGGCGCGCATGGACGCCAACCTGGAGTCGCTGGAAAACCTCAAGATCAACCTGCGCGAGAACGGCTTCGACCTGATGACGGTTCCTTATGTCTTGCAGCACAACAAGCGCGACCTGCCCACCGCGGTCCCGGTGGAGACCATGCATCGCATGTTGAACGTCAAGGGGGAGCAGGAGTTCGAAGCCGTCGCCACCACCGGCGTCGGGGTTTTTGAAACCTTGAAGGCGGTGGCCAAGCTGGTCCTGCAGGAACTCTCCAAGCGGTAGCCCCGCCGAGCCGGGTGGGCCAACCCCAGTACAATGTCCAGGTCTCCCGGCGGGAGGTTCGTGTCCGCGCGGCAAGGTGCCGCCCGGGGTGCGGTTGCCACGAGGTTCAACGGACCGGACACGGCTGGAGGGTGTGATGTGTGGCATTGTCGGCTACGTGGGGCCGCGCGAGGCGGTCCCGGTGGTACTGGAAGCGTTGCGACGGCTGGAGTACCGCGGCTACGACTCGGCGGGCATCGCGGTGATGACCGACGGGCGGCTCCAGGTGGTGCGCGCCGAGGGCAAGCTCATCAATCTGGTGGAGAAAGCCTTTCAGGCCGGGTTCCGCTCCCACCTGGCGGTGGGTCACACGCGCTGGGCGACCCATGGGCCGCCCAGCGAGCGCAACGCCCACCCCCACACCGACGCCGCCCGTCGGGTGGCGGTGGTGCACAACGGCATCATCGAAAATTTCCAGGAGCTTCGCCGCGAGCTGGCGGCGGCAGGGGTGCAGTGCTCCTCCGACACCGATTCGGAGGTGATCGCCCATCTGCTGGGCGCCGGTGCCGCTGACCTGCCGGGGGCGGTGACCGCCCTGCGCCCTCGCCTGCGGGGTCAGTATGCCGTGGTGGCGGTGAGCACCCAGCAGCCCGGTACGCTGGTGGCGTTTCGCAACGGGCCCCCGCTGGTGATCGGTCTGGGGGAGGGGGAGATGATCGTTGCCTCGGATCCCGCGGCGGTGGTGTCGCTCAGCCGGCGCTGCGTGCACCTGGAGGATGGCGATATGGCGGTGATCACCGCCGCCGGCGCGCGCCTCTTCGATGCGGCGGGACGGGCGGTGGAGCGTCCGACCGTGTGCCTCGATTGGGAACCGGGGACGGTGGAGCGGGGTGGGTTTCGCCACTTCATGCTGAAGGAGATCCACGAGCAGCCCGGCGCCGTGGCGCAGACCCTGGAGGCGCTGCTGCCGCAGGGGGGGGATGGTTCGCTGGCCCACCTGGGCGTGGACCCGCAGCGACTGGCGGCGGTGAGAAGGGCTCACATCGTGGCGTGTGGGACCTCCTGGCACGCCGGGCTGGTGGGGAAGTTCTACCTGGAGCGGTTGGCCCGCATCCCCACCGAGGTGGAGTACGCCTCGGAGTTCCGCTACCGAGAGCCAATCCTGGAGGGCGACTCGCTGGTTCTGGGCATCACCCAGTCGGGTGAGACGGCGGACACCATCGCCGCCATGCGCCTGGCCAAAGAACAGCGGACGTGGCTGGTGGCGGTGTGCAACGTCCCCGGCTCCCACGCCACCCGCCTGGCCGACGCCACCCTGGTGACCCACGCCGGTCCCGAGATCGGCGTCGCCTCCACCAAGGCGTTCACCACCCAGCTGGTATCGCTGCTGGCGCTGGCGCTGGCGGCGCGCCGGGCTCGCCGGGCCGACCGCGCCGACGACGACGGGTTGCTGGCGCAAGCGCGAACTCTCCCCTACCAGCTGGAGGGACTCCTGGCACGCGCCGCCGAGGTCGAGGCCGTGGCCCATGAGCTGGAGCACGCCGCGAACGTCCTCTACCTGGGGCGGGGGGTGCTCTACCCCATTGCCCTCGAAGGAGCGCTGAAGCTCAAGGAGATTTCATACTTGCACGCCGAGGGCTACCCGGCGGGGGAGATGAAGCACGGGCCCATCGCCCTGCTGGACGAGTCGTTCCCGGTGATCGCCCTGTGCCCCGGGGGAGAGCTGGAGGAGAAAGTTCTTTCCAACATCGAGGAGGTGCGGGCCCGCAAGGCGCCCGTGTGGGCGCTGGGCGATCCCAGCAACCAGCGGCTGGCGGAGCTGGCGCGGCTGGTCCTCCCGCTCCCGTCGCTCCCCTGGCCGCTTCTGCCCATCGCTGCGGTGGTACCCCTGCAGCGCCTGGCCTATGAGGTGGCGGTGCGGCGCGGGTGCGACGTGGACCAGCCTCGGAACCTGGCCAAGAGCGTGACCGTGGAGTAGGAGCCAGTCGGCGGCCGAACCGCTACAATCCGCCTTTCGCCGCCGCCGGCGGCCGACGAGAAGGTGACCTGTGCAGCCGGATGCCCTGCTGGCAAACCTGGATGACGAGCAGCGCCGCGCCGTGACCCACGGCGAAGGCGTGCTCCTGGTCGCTGCCGGGGCGGGCTCGGGCAAGACCCGCGTGCTGACCACCCGCATCGCCTGGCTGCTGGCCACCGGCCGGGCCCGCCCCCACGAGGTGCTGGCGGTGACCTTCACCAACAAGGCGGCCCGCGAGATGGTGGAGCGGGTGGAGGCGCTGCTGGGGGGGCCGCTGCGCGGCGGCTTCGTGGGCACCTTTCATCGCTTCGCCCTGCAGCTCCTGCGCCGGCACCCCAGGGAGGTGGGCTTGCCGGAGCGCTTCGCGGTGTGCGACGCCGACGACCAGAAGCGCCTGCTGCAGCAGGTGCTCAAGAGCCTGAACATCGCCGAGGCCGAGCTGCCGCTGAAGGTGGCGCGCGCTCGCCTCTCGGCGGCCAAGAACGCCCTGCTGTCGCCGGACGACCTCACCAGCCGGGCGCGTACCCCCCTGGAGGATCGCCTTGCCGGCGTCTATCGTCTGTACCAGGACCAGCTGCGGGCGGCGGGGGCGGTGGACTTCGACGACATGCTGCAGCTCTCCGTGGAGCTTCTGGAGCGGCAGGAGGGGGTGCGCCGCGCCCTGCAGGAGCGCTTTCGCTGGCTTCTAGTGGACGAGTTCCAGGACACCAACGTGGCGCAGGCGCGGCTGGTGCGCCTGCTGGGCGGGCCGCGCCCCAACCTGACGGTGGTGGGGGACGAGGACCAGTCGATCTACCGCTGGCGCGGCGCCGAGGTGGAGAACATCCTGCGCTTCGAGGAAGCCTATCCCCATACCACGGTGGTTGTTCTGGGGCGTAACTACCGCTCGGCGGAGCCGATTCTCGAGGCCGCCGCGGCGCTGATCGGCCACAACTCCCGGCGACGCCCCAAGCACCTGTCGTCCCAGGCCGGGGCGGGGGCGCCCGTCGCCGTCTTCGAGGCGGCGGACGAGATCCACGAGGCACGCCTGGTGGTCGACGAGCTGGCGGCGGTCGGCGGGGGGACCGTGGCGGTGCTCTACCGCACCAACGCCCAGTCGCGCCCCTTCGAGGCCGAACTGGTGCGGCGGGGGGTACCGTACCTAGTGGTGGGCGGGACGCGATTCTGGGAGCGCGCCGAGGTGAAGGACGCCCTCGCCTACCTCCGCCTGGTGGTGGCCCCCCACGATGAGCTGGCGTTTCGCCGCGCCGTGCGGGTGCCGGCGCGGGGGGTAGGGGAGGCGGCCATGGAGCATCTCGCCCGCGCCGCCGCCGAGCTGGGGGTGTCGCTGCCCGAGGCGGCCCGCCGTCTGCCGGCGGCGCTGTCCCCTCGCGCCCGCCTGGCGCTGGAGGACTTCTTCTCCCTCCTGGCGGCGGTGGGCGCCGCGCCGGGGCCAGCGGCGGCGGTGCGCCTGCTGCTGGAGCGCTCGGGGTTGCAGGAGCAGTACTCCCTCGAGGACGAGGAGGACCGCGCGCGGCGCGCCAACCTGGATCAGCTGCTGGCGGCGGCGGCGGAGGCGGGTGAGCGGGGCCTCGAACTGGCGGCCTTCCTGGACGAGGTGGCGCTTCTCACCGATGCGGATGCCCCCACCTCCGGCGCGACGGTGGTGCTCTCCACCCTGCACGCCGCCAAGGGGCTGGAGTTCGACACCGTCTTTCTGGTGGGGCTGGAGGAAGGCCTGCTGCCCCTCGGTCGCGGCGACGGCGAGGGCGACGTGGAGGAGGAGCGACGGCTGGCCTACGTTGGGATGACCCGGGCCAGGCGGCACCTGTTTCTCACCTGGGCCCGCCTGCGGCGACTCTACGGCCAGCAGGTGGAGACCCGGCCGTCGCGATTCCTCCGGGAGATCCCCCCTGGTCTCCTGAAGAACCGCAGCTTCGCCGGGGGGCGCGATGCCTTCCGCACCCACCTGCCCCAGCCGGGGCGGGCCCACACGGCGGGACCTCGGGCCCCGCGCCCCGGCTGGGGCAGGTGGGTGCGGAAGGCATCGCGCCCCCCGGCGAAGCTGCGGTTCTTCAGGAG
>JABRVY010000522.1:0-1726 GCA_039961755.1 Acidobacteriota bacterium
GAGGGGAATCTCTCCTGCCGGCTGGAGGGCGGGTGGGTGGTGCTGACCCCCCGAGGGGCTCGCAAGGGGCGCCTGGCCGCCGCGGCGCTCCTGCGAGTGTCCCTCGATGAACCACTCCCATCCCTGGCTTCCAGCGAGGCCGCCCTGCACCTGGAGGTGTACCGGCGGGTGCCGGGCGCCGGGGCGATCGTCCACGCCCACCCCCCGGCGGTGCTGGCCCTGAGCCTGGGGTGGCCCGACACCCCGGCTCCGGACGTCTCCCTGTTGCCGGAGGGGGAGGCGGTGCTCGGGCCGGTGGGGGTCATACCGGCGCTGGCGCCCGGTTCGCGGGAGCTGGCGGTGGCCGCCGCGGCCACGCTGGCCTCCACGCCGGTGGCGGTGATGCTGCACCATGGGGCGGTGGCCACGGGGCAGAATCCGCAGCAGGCGCTGGAACGGCTGGAACTACTGGACCTGCTGGCGCGGCTGGAGCTGGTTCGCCGTGGAAGATACCCAGGAACTCTTTCGCTCTGACGGCTTTCCCCCGGGCACGCCGCTGGCGGAGCGGATGCGCCCCCGCACCCTCGCGGAAGTGGTCGGGCAGCAGGCGCTCCTGGGGCCGGAGGGGCCCCTCGGGGCCATCGTTGCCGGCAAGGAACTGCCGTCTCTGGTGCTGTGGGGGCCGCCGGGCAGCGGCAAGACCACCCTGGCGCGCCTGCTGGCCAGGGAGTTCGACGCCGAGCTGGTGGCCTTCTCCGCCGTCCTGGCGGGGGTCAAGGAGGCGCGGGAGATCATGGAGCACGCCCGCCGGCGGCGGCAGGTGGAGGGGCGGCGGACGGTGCTCTTCGTGGACGAGGTGCACCGCTTCAACAAGGCGCAGCAGGACGCCTTCCTGCCCTTTCTGGAAACCGGCGACATCACCCTGATCGGCGCCACCACCGAAAACCCCTCCTTCGAGCTCAACCGCGCCCTGCTCTCCCGGGTCAACGTGTACGTACTGGAGCCCCTGGGCGAGGAGGCCATCCGCCAGATCGTGCGCCGCGCCCTCGAGGACCGCGAGCGGGGACTGGGAGCCTGCCAGCTCACCCTTCCCCCGGCTGCCGAGGACGCCCTCGTCGCCGCCGCCGCGGGGGACGCCCGGGCGGCCCTCACCCTGCTGGAGCTGGCTGCCCGGTCCGTCAGCCAGGGGGGCGAGATCTCCCCCCAGGTGGTCACGCGCATGGCCCAGCGGCGCCTGGCGCTCTACGACAAGGAGGGGGAGGAGCACTACAACCTCATCTCGGCGCTGCACAAGTCCATTCGCAACTCGGACGTGGACGCCTCCCTGTACTGGCTGGCCCGCATGCTGGAGGGGGGCGCCGATCCCCGGTTCCTGGCCCGCCGCCTGCTGCGGGTGGCCTCGGAGGACGTCGGGCTGGCCGACCCCCGAGCCCTGGAGCAGGCAGCCGCCGCGGCGGCGGCGGTGGAGCACGTGGGCATGCCCGAGTGCGCCCTGGCCCTGGCCCAGGCGGCGGTCTACCTGGCCCTGGCGCCCAAGTCCAACGCCCTCTACACCGCCTACGGGGCGGCCCGGGCGGCGGTGCGGGAGCGGCCGCCCTACCCGGTGCCGCTGCACCTGCGCAACGCCCCCACCCGGCTGATGCGGGAGCTGGGGTACGGGGAGGGGTACCAGTACGCCCACGACCTGCCCGGCAAGGTGGCCCCCATGCCCTGCCTGCCCCCCGAGCTCGCCTCCCTGCGCCTGTAC
>JABRVY010000523.1:0-7700 GCA_039961755.1 Acidobacteriota bacterium
ACCGAATACCCGTTGCGTGTCGGCTGGTGGGGGATGATGTTGACCACCTCCAGCTGGTCGATGAGGCGGGCCGGGATGTGCTCCAGCCCGTACACCATGGCCAGCCAGGAGAGGATGGGCTGGCCGTCCACCAGTACTTGCGTATACCTACCCTCCAGCCCCAACAGGCGCAGCTCGTTGAAGTTGCAGTTCTGGCACATGGAGCCCACCTGGGCCCCGGGGATGAGCTCCAGGGCGTCGGCCAGGGTGCGGGCCTGGGCCTCGGCGATGCGGGACCGGGGCACCACCTCGGTGCGCACCGGCGCCTCGCTCAGGCGGCGTTCGGTGCGGGTGCCGGTGACCACCACCTCCTCCAGGAAGCTGGGGGTGAGTTCCACATCGAGGGAGCGGGGGGCGGTGGGTTCGAGCCGCAGGTCGGGGATCTCCAGGGTCGAGAAGCCCGGGACCTCGAAGACCAGGGTAAGAACCTCGGGCTCCCCGCCCCGGGGCAGGCAGTACCGGCCCTGGGCGTCGCTGACGGTGGCGCTGCCGTCCGTCGCCACCACCGCCACCCCGGCCAGGGGACGGCGATCCTTGCCGCGCACCGTGCCGGCGACGGCGCAGCTCTCCTCGGTTGCGGGGGCGGCAGCAGCGGCGGCGGCGGCCAGCAGACAGCCACTCACCATGCGCACAGCGTGAGACATATCTCCTCCTTTTTCAGGCGGTTCGGCGACCGCCGCGATGGGCGGGCAGACCGATCGAAATGGGCCTAAGAGATCAGCACAGAATGGCTTGCGAGGGTCAGAAACGGGGGGGCGCTCGCGCCGGCGCGCTGTCCACCGCAGTGCCAGCAACGACGGCAGGTGGCGCGAGCAGCGGGGAGCCCCCGACGCTTCCAGGCCCGGGCAGGTGGAGGGGGACCGGCATGGCGCCCACCCCCTGCAGGTGGTGCAGGCAACCGGGACAGGTGCTGCGCAGTTTCGCCGTCGCCGTCGCCGAGGAGGCGACAGCGGCGAGCCCCCCCCGACCCTCCTGGGAAAGCGGCCCGAGACAGGTGTGGCCCATCTCCGCCGCCAACGGCGCCACCACCAGCACCGCCGCCAGCCACCAGCTGGTGCTGACTCGGGGAGAAGCGGGAGGAGGGGCGGGGTGGCTCATGTGAACACGGTCACAATATACTTTCCTGACGAGCAGCTGTCAAGTATGCCTAACAGCAGCCCGTGGACAGGGTCTCGCCCGGCGAACGACCCGAGCTGGCTATACTGGGCCAGTTCCATGGGCGGATCATTGACGGATCAGGTGGCGATCGTGACCGGGGCCTCCTCCGGGATCGGCCGCGCCGCGGCGCTGGCGCTGGCCCGCGAGGGGGCGGCGGTGGCGCTGGCGGCGCGGCGGGCGGAGCGCCTGGAAGAGGTGGCGGCCGCCATCACCGGAGCGGGCGGGCGAGCGCTGGCGGTTCCCACCGACGTGGCCCGGGAGAGGCAGGTGGCGGCGCTGGTGGCGCGGGCGGTGGAGGCGTTCGGTGGCATCGACATCCTGGTCAACGCGGCGGGAGTCGCCTACCTGGCGCCGCTGGCGGCCATCGATCGGGGCGAGCTGGAGCGGCTGTTTGCGGTCAACCTGTTCGGAGCCATCTCGGCCTGCCAGCACGCCGCCCCTCACATGCTCGCCAGGGGCAGGGGCTTCATTGCCAACGTCGGGTCGGTGTCGGGGCTGGCGGGCTGGGCCGGCGGGGGGCCATACGTGGCCTCCAAGTTCGCCCTGCGCGGCTTCACCCAGTGCCTCTGGCAGGAGCTGCGCGCCGGCGGGGTGCGGGTCTGCCACCTCGCTCCCAACTACACCGACACCGAGATGCTGGCGCGGGCCGGCGCATCACCGGCGGTGCGGGTGCGGGCGCTGCGCGCCGAGGATGTGGCCTCGGCCATCGTGTTCGCGGCCTGCCTGCCGGCGGGCGCCGACGTGGTGGAGCTGGAGCTGCGCCCCACGGAGCTGGGATGAACGACAGTCGGCGTCTGCAGGGACGGGTGGCCGTGGTGACGGGTGGGGGCCGCGGCATCGGCCGCGCCATCGCCCGGCTGTTCGCCCACGAGGGGGCGCAGGTGACGGTGTGGGAGCTGGCCCCCCCAGCGGAGTGCTGGTGGGAGGAAAGCCAGGGCAGGATCGTCATGGACGAGGTGGACGTGGCCTCGGCCGAGGGCGTTCCGCAGGCCGCTGCCCGGGTCGTCGCCCGTCACGGCCGGGTGGATGTGCTGGTCAACAACGCCGGCTTCAACATCCCCCACCAGCCCCACCTGGAGAATCTGGCCGAAGAGGAGCTGCAGCAGCTTCTGGAGGTCAACCTTCAAGGGGCGGTGCGGGTCACCCGGGCGCTGCTGCCGCACCTGCCCGCTGGCGGCCGCATCATCAACATCTCCTCGATCCTGGCGGCGCAGGGGTTTCCGGGGCAGTCCGCCTACGCCGCCAGCAAGGCCGGCCTGGAGGCGTTGACGCGGGTGTGGGCGCGGGAGCTGGGGCCGCGGGGGATCACCGTCAACGCCGTCGCCCCGGGTTTCATCGACACTCACATGAACGCCGGCCTCTCCCCGGACTTCCGGCGGGGCGTGGTGGTCCGCACCGCCCTGCGCCGACTGGGTACCCCAGAGGACGTGGCGCGGGTGTGCCTGTTCCTGGCCTCGGCCGATGCCGCCTTCGTCACCGGGGCATGCCTGCCGGTGGACGGCGGGCTGCGGCTGTGAAGATGCGGCTGGAGTCTAGGAGGGCGCCTGTCGCCCTTGGGGAGCGGTCGGATCGCCCAGGCTGGCCCGGACGGCACGCGCCAGATCTTTCATGTCAAACGGTTTTTGCAAAAAGTGCCCGTGCCCCGAGGCGAGCAGCGAGCCGGCCACGTCCTCGGGAGCGTACCCTGACATGACGATCACCTTGAGGTCCGGCCAGCGTCGCTGGAGGGCGGTGGCCAGCTCCAGACCGTTGACCCCCGGCAGCAGATAGTCGGTGACCACCACGTCGAACCCCGGCTCGTCGGGAAGTCGCCGGGCCTCCTCGGCGCTCGCCACGGCGGTGACGGTGTACCCGAGCTCTCCGAGCATCTCCACCAGGGCACCGCGGGCCGCCTCCTCGTCCTCCACCACCAGCACCCGCTCCCCCGCCCCCACCGGCAGCTGGCTGCCGCTGGAGGGCTCGCCGGGCCCCGAGGGGGCGGCGGCGGCGGGGAAGACGATGCGAAACATCGACCCGGCCCCGGGTGCCGACTCCACCTCGATGGTGCCACCGTGCTCCGCCACGATCCCCCACACCACCGCGAGCCCCAGCCCGGTGCCCCGGCCCAGCGGTTTGGTGGAGTAGAACGGCTCGAAGATGCGCCGCCGCACCTCCTCGTTCATCCCCACCCCGGTGTCTCGCACCTCCAGCAGCACCTGGCCGTCAGTGGCGGCGGCGCGGATGGCGAGCGTGCCCCCTTCCGGCATGGCGTCCCGGGCGTTGACCGCCAGGTTGGCCAGCACCTGCCCCAGCTGGGTGGGATCGCCCTCGACGGGCAGGCCATTGGCGGGCAGCTCCACGTCCACGCGGATATTCTCGGGCAGCAGGCGGCGAAAGAGTCCCACCTGCTCCCGCACCAGCGCCGCCAGGTTGACCACCGCCCGCTGGCCCGGCTGCTTGCCCGCAAACAGCAGGAGCTGCCGGGCCAGGTCGGCCCCCCGCCGGACGAGTGCCTCCAGCTCGGCAAAGGTGTCGGCGCAAGGACCCTGCTCCACTCTCAGGCGGGCAGTCTGCACGGTGCCCAGCAGGGCCTGCAGCAAATTATTGAAATCGTGGGCGATGCCGCCCGCCAGGGTGCCGATGGCTTCCAGCTTCTGGGCGTGCAGCAACTGCTCCTGCAGGCGCTTGCGATCCGTGACGTCCCACACCAGGGAGAGCATGCGCCCGCCCGCCAGGGGCACGTTGCGCGCCGAGATATAGGTGGGCTCCTCGCCGCGACGGGCGATGCGCACCTCCTCCCAGTGCATGCGCTGGGGGTCCCCCGAGGCGCAGTCTTCCAGCACCCGCCGCCGGATCTCCTCCCGCTGCCCCGGGTCGGGGTAGGCGGCGGCCCAGAACCCATCGGGGGTGGCGAGCTGCTCCGGGGTGACCCGGTAGTGCTGGCAGAAGGCGGGGTTGAAGTAGTCGAAGGCCACCTGCGGATCCACCGCGTTGACCGCCACCCCCACGGGCAGATTGTCGAGGATGAAGCGCACGAACTCCTCGCTGTCACGGATGGCCTTCTGGGCCGCCCGCTCCCGGGTCTGGTCGCGAAACACCAGCACCACGCCGACGATGGCACCCTCGAGATCGCGGATGGGGGCACCCGAGTCGGCGATGGGGATCTCCCGCCCGTCTCGCGCCAGCAGCAGGGTGTGGTTGGCCAGGCCCACCACCTTGCCGCTCCTGAGCACCCGCGCCACCGGGTCCTCGACCGGGGCACGGGTGTCCTCGTTGACGATGACGAACACTTCCCCCAGCGGCCTCCCCCGTGCGTCCTCCTGGCGCCAGCCGGTGAGCTGCTCGGCCACCGGGTTCAAGAGCTCCACCCGCCCCTCCCGATCGGTGGCGATCACCGCGTCCCCGATGCTCATGAGGGTGACGAGGTGGCGGATCTCGGCGGCGTCGAGCTGCCGCTCCAGTTGCAACTGCTGGCGGTAGAATGCCTTGGCGCCCAGCTGCCAGACTGCGGTGAGGACGGCAGTTCCGGCCAGGGCGAGAGCGGCCAGCAGGCCCACGAGCAGACCCTGCTCACGCCGCAAGGCGGCGAGGGCCTCCTCCCTGTCCACCTTGGCCACCATGACCCACGGCGAGGAGGGAATGGCCTTGAGCACCGCCAGGACCGGCACCCCGCGGTAGTCCACCCCTTCCATCGGACCCGTCACACCCAACGCCGCCCGCACCGCCGGCACGTCGGTACGAGTCAGCGGCAGGCGCAGCCGTAGAGCGGTATCCGAGCGGTGGCGAAGCTCGTTGAGGAACAGCACCTCGTCCCCCTCCCGGCGGGCCAGTAACGTCTCGGCGGTGCGAGAGGGCACCGGCCAGGACTGGATGAGGGGATAGAGAAACGACGAGGCATCCACCCGCAACACCACGGCGCCGGCCGGTTGGCGCCCCGGCCAGCGGAACAGCGGCGCCACCGCCGCCAGGTGAGGAGTCCCCCCCTCGCTCAGGTGGAGGTCCGTCAGGGTCGGCTCGCCACTGCTCCAGGCCCGGCGGAGGGCCTCGTCCAGCTCCGGGTGGGGGCCATCCTGGCCCCCTCGCACCGCCAGGCGGCTGGTGCCGCGCTCATCGACCAGGGACAGGTCGCTGTAACCGTACAGCCGCATGGTGTTTCTCATCCGCTCCAGGATCAGGCCGGCATCCTCGGGCTCCGGCTGCTCCAGCCAGCGCACCGACGCCCGGGCGAAGTAGGGACTGCCCATGAGCATGCCGGCGTCGGCCAGGCGCTCGGCCCGCCAGGCGACGATCTGGTCGACCTTGAGCGTGGCAATGGCCGCCAGCTTGTCCACCTCCTCCTGAACCAGGCGCCGCTGCTGGGCGCGCAGCAGGAGTGCGCCCAGGACGAGGAGAACCGCCAGGCCCGCTGACCAGGCGAGGACGTAGCTGCGTCGCTGCGGACGACGGCTCACCGTGCACCTCCACTCTGCGGGGACGCCGCGCCGCCAGCCAGTGCTCAGAAGGTGCGAGCGGCGCCCGGCTCACCCGTCGAAGAGCTGGCCGTAGTGTAACCCAGAGAAGCCGGTAGTCCTGGACGGGCGAGCCAAGACATGAGCTGCTCGGGCGAATCAGCTTCTCATGATCAGCGCCTGCTTCGAGATCGCCACCGACGAGTGAAACTGGGATTCCCGAGGCGCCGGACCCGCATCCGGCGCATGACACCCCTGGCGCAGCAGCACGATATCCCACGGGCAAAGGGCGGGGCGCCCGGCGGACTACAATACCGCCATGGAGTTCGGCATTCTCGGCCTTTCGCTGTCGGGCAAGACCACCCTTTTCGCCCTGCTCACCGGTCACATGCAGGCCACCCACGGCCGGCGCACGGCGCAGACGGGGGTGGCGCAGGTGCCCGACGAGCGGCTGGACCGGCTGACGGCGCTGTTTTCCCCGCGCAAGCACACCCCTGCCACGGTGCAGTTCGTGGATGTACCCGCCCTCATCCGCGGCGGCGACAGTGCCCTCAACGTCCCCGAGCTGCGCGGCATGGACGCCCTGGCGGTGGTGGTGCGCGCCTTTGCCGCCCCCGAGATCCCCCACCCCGAGGGCAGCCTCGACCCGGCCCGCGATCTCGAGCTGGTGGAAACCGAGCTCTTGCTCGCCGACCTCAAGGTGGTGGAGAACCGGCTGGAGCGGCTGGCGAAGGAGATCGTCAAGCGACGCTCCCCCGAGCTCTCGGCCGAGCAGCAGGCGTGCGAGCGCTGTCAGACGGCCCTGGCGGCGGGGCGGCCGGTGCGAGAGCTGGATCTTTCACCAGAGGAGACGCGCGCCCTCAAGGGATTCGGACTGCTCACCGCCAAGCCCCTGCTCGTCGTGCTCAACATCGGCGAGGACGGTGTGCCGCACCTCCTCGAGGATCCTGCGGCGCTGCTGCCGGCGCGTGGAGAGCACCCCGGCCACACGGTCACCGCCGTGTGCGCCACCCTGGAGCAGGAAATCTCCCGGCTTTCTCCCGCCGATCAGGCCGCGTTCCTCGCCGAGCTGGGGCTGCCCGATCGCGCCCTCGATCGCCTGCTGCGTGCCGCCTATCACCTGACCGGCCGCATCTCCTTCTTCACCGTGGGCGAGGACGAGTGCCGGGCCTGGTCCATCCCCCGGGGCTCCACCGCCGCCCGGGCGGCCGGGGTCATTCACTCCGACCTGGAGCGCGGCTTCATCCGCGCCGAGGTGGCGCGCTGGGACGAGCTGGTGGAGGCCGGCTCCCTGGCCGCCCTGCGGGCGCGGGGCAGCCTGCGGCTGGAGGGGCGAGACTACGTGGTGCAGGACGGCGATGTGGTGCACATCCGTTCGGGGTTGTGATCCAGCAACGCCAGTTTCACTCCTTCCCGGCCGCCCGCTGACCCAAACTTACCGAGGGACGGGCCGAGGGGTGATGAGCTGCATCGCCTTGACCGTTTCCGGATCCATGTAGCCGATCCAGAAGCTGTCCTCCCGGATGACCCGCTCGTAGTGCTCCATGCTCGCCTCCAGTTGCAACCTGGAGGTGAGCACCAGGGGGTTGTGCTTGGGGTCGGCAAGCTGGGGATAGTGCCGGTACGCCGTGACGTAGTGCCGGATCGCCGTGCGGCGGTGCCCCATGCGCTCGTGGGCCAGCCCCAGCATGAACTGGGCCGGGGCAAACCCCGGCTCCCAGGCGATCACCCGGGCGTAGGTGCGCGCCGCGACGCGCTCCTTGCCCTGGCGCTGCTGCACGATCCCCAGGCGGTAGGCGATGTTGGGGTTTCTGGGGCTGGCCTTGAGGGCCTTCTTGAGGTAGCGCTCGGCATCCTTGGGGAAACCCTTCTCCAGCAGCAACAGCCCCATGTCGGCCAGGTCCGCCGGCCGGGCCCGCCCTTCCCTTTCCTTGGTCAGATAGCGGGCAATGGCCTGGTCGCGAGGATCATCCGGGGCCAGGAACCGCTCGAACACCGCTGCCGGCGCTGCCACCGCGCACGCCGTCGCAATCACTGCCATCGCTACGATTTTCCTCACACTCACCTCCGACGGCG
>JABRVY010000524.1:0-2071 GCA_039961755.1 Acidobacteriota bacterium
AACCAGGGGGGCGCAGTGATGGGGGCCGCGGGCGGCCGCGGGAGGCAGGCAGGGACGCCCCGGGATCACCGTTTCCTGCGTCACCTGGATGCACGGCTGGGCGAGGCGGCGCGGCGGGCGGGTGAGCACGTGACCTGCCGGCTGGGGTGCGTGGAGTGCTGCATCGGTCCCTTCGACATCACCCCGCTGGACGCCCGGCGCCTGCGCCGGGGCCTGGCGCAGCTCGCCCGCCGCCACCCCGAGCGGGCGGCGACCCTCGTGACCCGCGCCCGCGCACAGTGGGAGGTGCTGCGCCGCGACTTCTGCGGCGACCCCGCCACCGGAGAGCTCACCGGAGACTCGCAGGCCCGCCTGGCGTTCTTCACCGCCCATCAGGCGCTGCCCTGCCCGGCGCTGGACCCGGCCAGCGGGGCGTGCGAGCTGTACGCGGCGCGGCCGGTGTCGTGCCGCACCTTCGGGCTGCCCATCCGCTGCGGCGAGGAGGTGCTGCCACCGTGCCGGCTCAACTTCGCCACCGCCTCCGCGGACGAGATCGCCGCGGCGGCGGTCGACCCTGACCCCGAGGATGTGGAGGGGCAGCTGCTGGCGCGCCTGGCCGGCGGCGACACGGTGGTCGCCTGGGTGCTGGCGCATGTCGATGTCGGGAAGAAAGTTACGACGCCAGCCGGGCGGCCAGCTGGGTCGCCTCGGTGACGCAGGCGTTGACCGCCACGCCGCCGTACCCGTTGCCCAGGAGGTAGAGGCCGGGCACGGCTGCAGCGCCCCGCTGGACCGCCGCCACCCGACTGGCGTGCCCCAGGGTGTACTGGGGGATCGCCTCGTCGTGCCGGACGATGTGCACCATCTCGGGCTGCGGGTCCCCCCCCAGGCAGGTGTCCAGCTCCTGGCGCACCAGGGAGAGGAGGTCGGCGTCGGGCAGGTGGGCGAGCTGGGGGTGCCGTGCGCCCCCCACGAGGGTGCGCAGCAGCGTCTTGCCGCCCGGCGCCTGTCCCGGGAAGGTGCTGGAGCAGAAGATGGTTCCGAGGA
This sequence comes from Acidobacteriota bacterium, assembly GCA_039961755.1. GTDB lineage: Bacteria > Acidobacteriota > Thermoanaerobaculia > Thermoanaerobaculales > Thermoanaerobaculaceae > CALEVZ01. The sequence goes on from JABRVY010000524.1 coordinate 1,027, forward strand.
TTCGCCGCCGCTCCCGGGCCGGCACCAGGAAGCCGAACCCGCGGACGGGGTGGCGGAAGGGGCGAGCGTCCGAATACCCGGTCATCACCACGGCAATGGGGATGGAAGGAATCTCCCGCAGGGCGGCCAGGGCGGCGGGGTCGAGGACGTCGCGGAGCAGGGCGGCGGCGGCCCCCGGGGGGACGGCGAGGGCGAGGTGGCGGGCGTGCAGCGGCTCGCCCCCCGCCAGGTGCACGGTGAATCCCCCCGCCCGACGCTGCACGGTGGTGACCGGGCAGGCCAGGCGCAGGCGCGGCCCCAGGGCGGCGGCCAGCGCGTCGGTGAGCTGCTGCATGCCCAGGCGCAGGGTGGCGAGGGTGCCGGCGGGGCCCGCCGGTCCCCCCGCGGGTGTGGCCTCCTCCTCTGCGGCCGCCTGCCGGGTGCGCTGGCGGCGCAGCGCCAGCATGGCCCAAAAGAGCGAACCGTGGGTCGACTCCATGTCCCGCATGCGGGGGAAGGTGGCGGGCAGCGAAAGTTGCCGTGCGTCGCCGGCAAACACCCCGGTGACCATGGCATCCACCAGGACTTCCGCCGCTTCCCGGCCGATGCGCCGGCAGGCGAAGGCAAAGACGCTCTCATCGCCGGCGCGGGCGCGGGGCTGGAAGGGTTCCAGCAGGACCCGCAGGCGCCCCGTCAGGGAGAGCACGTCCGAGCGCAGGAACTCCAGCGGCGATAGGGGCACGCGCCGCAGCCGCCCGTCCCGCAGGATGAAGCGGTCCCCCGCCGCCCCGTCGGCCCGTCGCAAATCGGCCTCCAGCCCCAGTTCGCGGACCAGCCGGAGGGTGTCCTGCCCGCTGTCGAGAAACCCCTGCGGCCCCCACTCGCAGCAGTAGCCATCGAGCCACTCGGTCTGCAGCTTTCCCCCCGGGCGCGGCGCCTGCTCCAGGACGACCACGTCGCGGCGGGCGCGGTGGGTGAGCCAAAAGGCCAGCGTCAGGCCCGACACGCCAGCTCCCACCACCGCCAGGTCGTGGACGGCGCTGTCGGCCGGCGGGGAGGGGTGGGG
>JABRVY010000525.1:0-15650 GCA_039961755.1 Acidobacteriota bacterium
GCCGGACAGGGTCGTGGTCCGGGGAGGACGGCGATCGAGGAGGCAGACCTCAAGGCGGTGCCGGGCCGCAGCTCGGAAGGCCACGAGCCGGGGGAGGGGCGATGACGAGAATAGCTGTGCCGGTGGCGGGAGGGGAGTTCTGCCCGCACTTCGGCGGCGCAGATGGGTTCCTCATCTTCGAGCCGAGGGGAGAGAAGCTTACTGACCTCGCCGAGCGTCGCGTCCAGGCCCCGCCCCACGAGCGTGGCGCCTTCCCCGAGCTGTTGCGCTCCCTGGGCGTGTCGGCGGTGCTGGCGGGGGGCATGGGGCCGCGCGCCCAGCAGATCTTCCAGACCTGCGGTATCGACCTGGTGCTGGGCGTGGAAGGCACGCCGCGCGCCCTGGCGGAGGCCTACCTGCTCGGGAAGCTCGCTTCGCAGGGGAGCAGCTGCGAGGGGCACCGCCTGCACCGCTGCCACGACCACGGCGACTAGGACGTCGGGTCTTTGTGGGAGGGACGTCGTGGAAAGGACACCGTCGACCGGCGCTGGAGCCGGTGGGTATTGCGTATGTGTGGGGTGCGGCCAGCGCGAGGTGCACCGGCCTGGGGTGCCATGCCGGCAGATGCGCTGCCCTCGCTGCGGCAAGGTGATGCTGCGGGAGGGCTCGCCCCATCACCAGGCGGTTCTGGCCCGGCGCGGAGGGGCGTAAACTCTCCCCATGGCGGTTGCAGCGCCCTCCTCCCCGCTGGTGGCCGCCCTCGCCGCCTTCGAGGCTCGTCTCGATCACTACCGTGGGCTGGGGCATGACCGGGAGGCGGCGGTGCGCTGGGTGGTGGACGCCCTACCCGCCGCAGTGAGGAGGGTTCTGGATGTGGGCACCGGCAAGGGGCTGGTGGCGCTGGAGTTGGCCAGGCGCGGCGTCGAGGTGGTGACCGTCGACCCCGACGCCGCCGAGCTGGCGCTGGCGCGAGCCCGGGTCAGCGCCGCCGCTCCGCCGGGTCCGGTGTGCTTCGTTCAGGGGGACGTGGCCGACCTGGGCGGCGAGGGGGGGCCTTTTGCGGCAGCGGTGATGATGGATGTTCTCCACCACCTGGCGGAGCCTGACCGGGTGTTTGCCGCGCTCACCCGGTTGGTGGCGCCCGAGGGAGTGCTGGTGGTGGCGGAATTCGACGCCGCGGGGTTCGAGCTGGTGGCCCGGGTGCACCGGGCGGAGGGGCGCACCCACCGGGTGGGGCCGGTGACGATGGCAAGAGCCACCGAACTGCTCGCCGACCTCGGCTGGCGTCTGATGGCGCATGAAGAGGCCCACCTGCACGAGCGGCGGATTTTTCACCGCGGCAGCAGCGAGGAGAGGAGGAGCTGAGCCGGTGACGAGGACCAGCTTTGCCGCCATGACCCGAGAGGAGCTGCTCCAGGCTCTCGAGATGTTCGCCAAGAACTGGTTGGCCCACGATGGCTGCTGGTTTCTGGCCGCCGAACGCCGACACGGTCTCGACGAGGCCATCCGGCTGGACGCCGACGCCTGGGGCACCTTCGCTGGCGTCGAGGCGCGACGCATCCTGCAGACCTTCGGCATTCCACCGGCGGGGGGGCTGCGTGCCCTGGAGGAGGCGCTGGCCCTGCGCATGTACGCGCTCGTCAACCAACAACATTGCGAGTGGGTGGACGACGGGCGGTTGCGCTTCCTGATGGACCGCTGCCGGGTGCAGGAGACGCGCCGGCGCAAGGGGCTAGAGGATTTTCCCTGTCGGCCGGTGGGGGAGGTGGAGTTTTCCACCTTTGCCCGCACCGTCGACCCGCGCATCCGCACCACCTGCCTGTCCTGTCCCCCCGACGCTCCCGCCGGGGGGGCGTGCGTCTGGGAGTTTTCACTGGCGGAGATCACTCCATCGGGAGTGGAACGGAGGGAGGGCGGCCATGGCCAAGATCGCGATCCTCTACTGTAAGCGCATCAAGGACCACTCCTGCATCGCCTGCGCCAAGTGCTTCAAAGGCGCCGGCGAAGGCAACGGCGAGTTCGCTGCCTACGAGAAGGTCGACATCGTCGCCATGACCGACTGCGGCGACTGTCCTGGCCTGGTGATTCCACGGGTCAAGTTGCTCAAGGAGGTGGCGGCGGGCCTGGGGCAGTCCATCGACGCGCTACACCTGGGAACCTGCGTGAAGATGGCCATGAGCACCGCCTCCTGCCCGATCGCCTTCGAGGAGGTGGCACCGCTCATCCAGGAGAAATTCGGCCTTCCGGTGCGCCTGGGTACCCACACGTACTGACCCTGGGAAGGGGGCGGCCAGCCCTGGCGCGGCGCCGGTTCAGCCGAGCCCCAGGCGGCGCATGCGCCGCCACAGGGTGGTGCGCGACAGCCCCAGCTCCCGAGCCGCCGCCCCTCGATTGCCGCCGAAGCGTTCCAGCGTCTGGCGAATGGCGAGGGCTTCAGCGACCTCCAGGGGTGATGCCGACTCGTCGATTCCCTGAAAGACAGTGGCGCCGCCGCTGGACAGATGCCGCGGCAGGTCGTCCACCTCGATGGTTTGTCCGCCGCAGACGACGAAGGCGTGTTCAATGGCGTTTTCCAGATCCCGGACGTTGCCGGGGTAGGGGTACTCCATCAGGGTGGCCATGGCTCGTTCCGACAGCCCGGCGATGCGGCGCCCCTGCAAGGCGTTGAAGCGGTTGACGAAATGTCTGACGAGCAGGGGGATGTCCTCCCGTCGCGAGCGCAGGGGCGGCAGCGCCACCCGCACCACATTGAGACGGTAATAGAGGTCCTGGCGGAAGCGGCCGCGCTGCACCTCCTCGGCGAGATCGCGGTTGGTTGCGGCCAGCAGCCGCACGTTACATTTCACCGCCTGGACCCCCCCCAAGGGGGTGTACTCCTTCTCCTGGAGCACCCGCAGGAGCTTGACCTGAAACGCCGGTGACACCTCCCCCACCTCGTCCAGCAGCAGGGTGCCCCCCTCGGCGGCGGCGAAACGCCCGGGTTTGTCGCGCTTGGCGTCGGTGAATGCCCCCCGTCGGTAGCCGAACAGCTCGCTCTCGATCAGGGTTTCGGGCAGGGCGGCGCAGTTCACCGCCACGAAGGGGCGGGCCCGGCGCGGTCCCAGGTTATGGATGGCGCGCGCCACCAGCTCCTTGCCGGTGCCTGGCTCGCCCTCGATAAGAACCGTGGATTCGCTGCGCGCCACCAGCGGCAGGAGCTCGCGCACCGAGCGCATGGCCGGGCTCTTGGTGATGATGTCCTCGCACGTGTAGGAGGCCTCGAGCTTGCGGCGCAGCTCCACCACCTCGGTGAGGTCGCGGAACATCTCGATGCCTCCTTGAATGACTCCCTGGGCGTCACGCAGGGCGGCGGTGCTCACCGCCACCAGGACCTTCTCACCGTCCCTGCGCTGGATGGTCATCTCGCAGTCGCGGTGGCTTTCCCCGCCACCCATGGAGTCGCGCAGCAGACAGCGTTCGCTGCAGCCGGTGGAGCGCAGCACGTCAGAGCACAGGCGGCCGAGCACCTCCTCGCGCCGATAGCCGGTAATGCCCTCGGCGGCACGGTTGAACTGGGTAATCCGGCACCGCTCATCGACAGTAAAGATCCCGTGGGGGATGGAGTTGAACGCCAGGTCGGCAAAGCGCAGGAGCAGAGCGCGGCGCATGGCTCGAAGTCTACGCCCCCCGGTGCAGTCCTGCAACGCTCATGAAACAGAGTTTGCAGAATTGCAACAGCGAATCCCCGGTGCCGCGGCCCGCCAGGTTCTTGCAAGTGCTGGCGGCAGTGAGAACGAGCATGCCCTGGCACGGCCCTTGCACTTCGAGATGGTCGGACGAAAGGGGTGATCATGGGGATTGCCTGCTCCTACTACTTGGAACCGGTGGATACCAGGGATTTGCCGCGTAGGTTCCTGGAGGCGTTTGCCGCCATCCTCGCCCACTCCAACTACGCCATGGTGCTGGACGCGGCCTCCCGCCTGGCCAACCACTGCGGGCGCTGCGCCGAGAGCTGCCCCGTCTACCAGGCCAGCGGCGAGGAACGTGATATCCCGTGCCAACGCTCGGAGCTGCTCCTGCGCATCTACCGACGCTACTTCACCCCGCGGGGAGCGTTGCGGGCGCGGCTGTCGGCACCCTTCGAGCTCACCGAGGAGGCGATCAACGAACTGGCCGAGGAGGTCTACCGCTGTACCGCCTGCCGGCGTTGCAAGCTCGAGTGCCCACTGGGGATCGATCACGGGCTCATCACCCACCTGGCGAGATGGGTGCTGGCCGAGGTGGGCATCGTGCCCAAGGCGCTGCGCGTGGCCACCCGGGAGCAGCTGGACGGCAAGACGCGCAACACCTCCGCCATTCCCGTCGCGGCGATGGTCGACACCTGCCAGTTCCTGGAGGAAGACTGCCGCGACACCTACGGTTTCGACATTCGCTTCCCCATCGATCAGGTCGGCGCGGAGTACGTGTTCTTCCCTGCGGTCAGCGATTACCTGCTGGAGCCCGACACGCTCATGGGTAACGCCGCGGTGCTGGGCGCCACCGGCGCCTCCTGGACCATCGGCAGCCGCTATTTCGACGGCATCAACTATGGCCTCTTCTACTCCGACCGCATGCTGGACCGCATCGTCTCCTGCGAAGCCGAGGAGGTGCGGCGGTTGCAGGCCAGCAAGATCCTCATCGGCGAGTGCGGCCATGCCTCGCGTTCCGCCAAATTCTTCGTCAAGACGTTCTGCGGCGGGCGCGCCGCTCCGCCCGTGGTCAACATCATGGAGTACACCTGCGAGATGTTGCGAGCGGGCAAGCTCAAGCTGCGGCCGCATGCCATCGCCGAGCGGGTGACCTATCACGACCCCTGCAACATCGCTCGTTCCGGGTGGATCATCGACCAGCCCCGGGAGATCCTGCGGGCCATTTGCGACGACTTCGTGGACATGGCCCCGCGAGGGAAGGACAACTACTGCTGCGGCGGAGGTGGCGGCACCGTCTCCATTGACGAGATCCGCAAGTTCCGCACCCTCACCGGGGGTGCCACCAAGGCGGAGCAGATCCGCCGCACCGGCGCCACCATGCTCGTGGCCCCCTGCGCCAACTGCAAGAAGCAATTGCGGGAAATCTGCGAGGACCACGGTCTGTCGCACGTGCAGGTGGTGGGCCTGCACGATCTCGTGCTGAGGGCAATCGAGATGCCTGCGGCTGAAACGAAGGCCAAGGGCGGGGAGAGAGAGTGATGGACGCCTGGATCGCACTGGCGCGGGGGCCACTCTTTCGCATCTCACTGGCAGTGTGCCTGCTGGGGCTGGCACTGCGGGTGGGGCTGGAGCTGTACCGGGTGGTGTGGGCATGGCGACAGGCGGGGGACAAGGATCTGCCCACCGCGATGGTGCTGCGCACCACGGTGGGGTGGCTCGTACCGGTGCGCCTGCTGCACGCCCGGCCGCTCTATTCCTCGCTGTCCCTGCTGTTCCACGTCGGTATCATCCTGGTTCCCCTCTTCTTCGCCGGGCACGTGGCGCTGTGGCAGGAGAGCTTCCCCCTCGCCTGGCCGACGCTGCCGCATGCCGCCGCGGACGTACTCACGCTGGCAACGGCGGTGGCCATCGTCGGGCTCCTGGTGGCGAGGTTTGCAGCGTCGTCCTCCCGCGCCCTCACCGGAATCCATGACGTGGGAATCCTGGGGCTGCTGTTGGTGGTGGCGGTGTCGGGGTGGCTGGCGGCCCATCCCCGCTGGGCAGGGGTCGACGCTCGCTCGCTGGTTCTTCTGCATGTGCTGGCCGGCAATGCGGCCCTCCTCCTCACCCCCTTTTCCAAGATCGTGCACTGCGTCCTGGCGCCGTTCTCTCAACTGGTGTTCGAGTTGGGGTGGCACTTTCCGGCCGCCACGGGGCGCCACGTGGCGGTGGTGCTGGGCAAGGAGGGCGAAGGGGTATGAGCGTGCGATCCATGGCGATCCTCACCGACGTGAGCCGCTGCATCGGCTGTGAAGAGTGCGTGCAGGCGTGCAAGCGGGCGAATCACCTGGGCGATGACCGGCCGTACGGCTGGCAGGACGATGCCACTGCTCTGTCCGCCGAGCGCTGGACCACCATCGTGCGCGCACCGCGCGGGCGCTACGTGCGGCTGCACTGCCGCCACTGCCTGGAGCCGGCGTGTGCCTCGGCCTGTCCGGTGGGCGCGCTGCGCCGCAGTGAGTGGGGTGCCGTCACCTACGACCCCGACATCTGCATGGGGTGCCGCTACTGCATGGTGGCGTGCCCGTTCCTGCTGACCCGCTACGAGTGGGCCTCACCCACCCCGCGGGTGCGCAAGTGCATCCTCTGTTTCGACGCCATCAGAGAGGGGCGCCTGGAGGAGCCGGCGTGCACCGCCGCCTGCCCGGCCAGGGCAACGGTGTTCGGGGAGCGCGACGAGCTGCTGGCGGAGGCATGGCGCCGGATCGAAAGCTCCCCGGGGAAGTACCTGCACCGGGTGTGGGGTGAGCACGAGGTGGGCGGTACGTCAGTGCTGTACATCTCCGATGTGGATCTCTCGTCCGCGGGCTGGTCGCACGACCTGCGACGCCACTCGTACCCCGCCCTCACCAGTCGGGTCCTGAAGACGGTGCCGGCGACGTTCGTGGGCGTCAGCGCGGCAATGTTCGGGCTTTCATGGGTGATCGGCCGCCGGATGAAGCTGGCGGCCAGAGGCACCGAGCCGGCAGCAGAGGGGGCGAGAAGGGGGGGTGAAGAGTGAACCAGCAGGTGAATGTTCGGCTCGCGGTGACCAGGACGATCTTGTGGGGAGTGCTGGGTGCCGGCATGGCGGTGGCGGTGGTCCGCTTCCTACGTGGCCTGGGCGTCACCACGGCCCTCACCGACCTCACCCCCTGGGGGCTGTGGGTGGGGTTCGACGTGGTGTCCGGGGTGGCGTTGGCGGCCGGCGGCTTCGTCATCGCTGCGACGGTTCATGTCTTTCATCTGCGCCGCTACCAGCCCGTGTTGCGCCCGGCGATTCTCACCGCGTTCCTGGGGTACGTCGCGGTAGTCATCGGGCTGCTGGTGGACTTGGGACGGCCCTGGAACATCTGGCGCCCGACTGTCTTCTGGCAACCCCACTCGGCACTCTTCGAGGTGGCGTGGTGCGTGATGTTGTACCTCACCGTTCTGGCCCTGGAGTTTGCGCCGGTGGTGTTCGAGGGTATCGGGCTCACCCGCGCCTATCGCTTTCTCAAGCGCCTGACGCTGCCCCTGGTGATCACTGGCATTGCCCTGTCGACGCTCCACCAGTCTTCGCTGGGCACGTTGTTCGTCATCAATCCCGGCCGCATTCACCCGCTGTGGTGGTCGCCGATCCTCCCGCTGATCTTCTTTGTCTCGGCAGTGGCGCTGGGCCTTGCCATGGTGACGCTGGAGAGCGTGGTGAGCTCATGGCTCTTCCACAAGGAGGCGGAGTGGCCGTTGCTGGCCGGTCTCGGCCGCGCCGCCTCCTGGGTGTTGGTTGGCTATCTGGCGCTGCGGCTGGCGGACCTGGGCTGGCGTGGTTCCCTCCGCTTTGCCCTGGAAGGGTCGGGTCTGGCGGCCCTGTTTCTCGTCGAGCTGACGATTTCGACGGTGCTGCCGATCTTGCTGTTTACCCTGCCTTCGTTGCGGCAGTCGCGGCGGGCACGGGGTTGGGGCGCGGCGCTGGTGGTGGGCGGATTCGTGTTGCACCGCGTCACCGTCGCGGGTATAGGACACACTCGCGCCGCGGGGGAGGTGTATCTACCCGCGCTCTCCGAACTCATCGTGAGCCTGGCGGTGGTGGCCGGGATGGCGCTGGTGTTCCTGTTCTTCGTGGAGAATCTCAAGGTGTGGGACGAAATCCCCCCCCGGCCGGACCATTTCCGCTCACCGACCACCGACCCGGTGTCGAGGGTGTTGGTGCGCGCCCCCTGGTGGGGGGCGGTGCAGCAGGCCGCCGGCGCCTGGGTGGTCGGGGCGATCCTCGGCGTGGTCATCCTTGAAGCGGGAGCAGGGCACGGAGCCGCGGCCCGGCCCGACCCGGTGGTGGGCCCCGGAGCCATCGGAATCCGCCGAATCCCGAACGGGGGAGGACCGGGAGTCCGTCTGGTTCTCGCCGGCGCGGGCGATCCCGCTCCGGCTGCCGACGTGGCCCTGAGCACCGCTCTGCTCCTGGACGGCAATGGCGACGGGCGCTACGTGTTGTTCGAGCATGAGCTGCACCAGGCCAGGCTAGGAGGCGCCTCGTCCTGCGAGCGGTGCCACCACCGCACGGTGCCGGCTCTGCGCGCCACCTCCTGCACCCGCTGCCACCGCGACATGTACGCGCCCACCGATACCTTCAACCACGCCCGGCACGCCGCTGCCGTCGGAGGGAACCGCAGCTGCGAACGCTGCCACCCGGCCGGAGCGGCCAAGGTGCGGGCGGCGAGCGAGCCGTGCGTATCGTGTCATCGCCAGGATCAGGTTCGACCCGCACCGTTTCCCGTCACCCTGGCGCTGGGAGAGGGCATCGCCCCTCCCTACCGTACCGCCGTGCACGGGTTATGTGTGGATTGCCACCGTCGCCAGGAGGCGGCGTTGTCGTTGCGCGATCCCTATCTCAGCCGTTGCCCGACCTGCCACCGCGGCAGTGGGGATCGGACAGAACTCGCCGTCCGTCGCGGCTGGACGGTGGCGGAGGGGAGACCGCGGCCGTGAGTTCCTCTGACCGACAGCGGGTGCCGCGGGTCGCCCTGGTCGACGACGAGGTGGACGTCACCACCTACCTCGCCTGCGCCCTCGAGGAGCGGGGGTACCAGGTGCTGGCGTGCAACCAGGCGACGGCAGCGCTGGTCCGGCTGCGGGCTTTCGTTCCCGACCTCATCTGTCTGGACCTGCTCATGCCGGAGGAGCTGGGCACCTCGCTGTACGTGGCGGTGCGCCACGACGACATGCTGGCCCACTCCCGCGTGCTCATCCTCAGCGGGCTGGATGCGCGGAGCGAGCTGGCCAGTCTCATCGCGGCCCATCCGGAGCTGCCGCCGCCGGATGGCTACATCGACAAGCCAGTGGACCTCGCTGCCTTTCTTATTGCGGTCGACGCGCTGCTGCACGCCACGGGGGAGGTGCAGGCATGAGCACGCCCCCGTCCCAGGTGGCGCGTCGGGCACAGCTGCTGGAGGAGGTCCCGTCGCCGGTGGTGGTGATCGACCAGAGCTACACCATCGTCGATCACAACCGCGCCTTCGCCGAGCTGTTCGGCGAGGGTCGCGGACGTCCCTGCTTCGAGGTCACCCATCGGCGGCCGCAGCAGTGCCCGGGGTGCCCGGCGAGCGAGACGTTCGCCGATGGCCAGCGCCGGGTGCTGGAGGAGACGGGGGTGGATCGCAGCGGCCGCCCGGTGCACTACCTGGTGCAGCTGACGCCGCTGCGCGACGCCAGCGACGTGGTGCAGTACGTGGCCGCGGTGTCCACCGATCTCACCGCGACGCGTTGGCTCCAGCGGGAGTATCAGACGCTCTTCGACAAGGTCCCCTGTTACGTGACGGTGGTCAACCGCGACCTGCGCGTGGTGCGGGCCAACGAGCGCTTTCGCGAGACCTTCGGGGCGGCGCGCGGCGAGCACTGCTACACGCTCTTCAAGGGGCGCTTCGAGCCGTGCGAGGACTGCCCGGTACTGATGACCTTCCAGGATGGCTGTGGGCACACCTCCCGGCACGTGGGGGTGGCCGCCAGCGGCGCCGCGACCCACTACGTGGTGTCCACGGAGCCGCTGCAGAGGGATGGCGGACAGGTGTCCCACGTCATCGAGATGGCCCTGGATATCACCCAGGAGCAGCGCCTGCAGGAGGAGCTGGCGCTCGCCAACCTGCTGCGCCAGGCCCTGGTGGAAAACACGCCCGAGGCCATCGTGGTGGTCGACGCGGAACGCCGGGTGGTCCTCACCAACCGCGCCGCCGAGGCGCTGCTGGGCCGCCGGCGGGAACAGCTCCTGGGGCGCCGGATACCACCGGGTCTGGTGCCGGCACGGGCGCGGGGGGTCTTCCTGGGCCGCCGTGATTCCTGCGTCATCGACGATGTCGAGCTGTCGGGCAGCAGGGGTGAGCGCATTCCGGTTCGGCTGACCGGTGTGGCGTTGCGGCACGGCGGCGAACACGTGGGCGCTGCCTTCATCGCCCGCGATCTGCGGGAGCGCAAGCGTCTGGAGAAGGAGAAGCTGGAGGCGGAGCGACTGGCGGCAGTGGGCCAGACGGTGGCCGGGCTGGCGCACGGGATCAAGAACATTCTCACCGGCCTGGAGGGAGGCATGTACGTCACCTCCACCGGGCTGGCCAAGGGGGATCAACGCCGGGTGCAGCAGGGGTGGGAGATGCTGGAGCGCAACATGGGGCGAATCTCCAGTCTGGTCAAGAACCTGCTAGCGTTTTCCCGAGGCGAAGAGCCCCGCCCAGCACTCATCGATCCGGGGGCGGTGGTGGCCGACGTGGTGGGGCTGTACCGCGACAGTGCCGAGCAGCACGGGGTCACGTTGGAGGCTGCCGTGGCAGACGGTATCGCTCCCGCCGCCATGGACCGCGAAGGCCTGCACACCTGTCTCGCCAACCTGGTCTCCAACGCCCTGGACGCCTGCCTGGTGGCTCAGGCGGGGGGGTGCAGCGTCAAGGTGGCGCTTCGGGAAGAGGAAGAGGCGCTCATCTTCGAGGTGAGTGACACCGGCTGCGGGATGGACTATGACGTCAAGCAGCGTGCCTTTACCAGCTTCTTTTCCACCAAGGGTGCGGGTGGTACCGGCCTGGGACTGCTCATCACCCGGAAGATCGTGCAGCAGCACGGTGGTAGTGTGACCTTCGAGTCAACGCCCGGCGCGGGCACCACCTTTCGCCTGCGCTTCCCTCGCAGCCGTCTACCCCAGCTGCCCAGGGGGGAGGAGGCGAATCGGCGGGAGGGCGTCCACCGACGTCCTCGCCGCACGGCCCCAGCAAAGGAGTGACGCATGCCAGCCGCCAACGAGGTGACCGTTCTGGTGGTCGATGACGATCCGGACGTGGTGCTTTTCCTCTCCTCCATCCTCGAGGACGCGGGAATCAATGTGGAAACCGCCAGCGACGGCCACAACGCGCTGGAGCGCATCCGTGAGCATCCCCCGGATCTGATCTCCCTGGATCTGGTGATGCCCGGGACCTCGGGGGTGCGGGTGCTGCATGAACTGCGCAAGCACCCCCAGTGGTCCCGCATCCCGGTGATGATCGTTTCCGGTCACACCCGTGACGGCACGGTCAAGCGTGACCTGGACGATATCCTGGCGGAGAGTACGATCTCCGGGCCGGCGGTGTATCTGGAAAAGCCGGTGACGCCGCAGAAGTACCTGGAGCAGGTGTGCCGTATCCTCGGCGTTCCCATCGCACCGCCGGCGGCGGCGCCGTCGAGCGGAGGGGTTCGGCAGGAACTGGCCAGACTCCTGGAGATGGCGGATCCGGCAGTGCTGGAAGAGGTTCTGGCGCAGCTGAAAGCCAGAGCCGGTGGTGGTTCCCAAACCGACGGTGGGGAGGGGGAAGGGGGACCATGAGTGAGCCCAAAGCCCACATTGCGGTGATCGATGACGATCCCGACGTGGTGGCGTACGTGAGTTCGGTCCTGGCGGACAACGGCTACCAGGTGCGCTCGGCGGGCGACGGGGTAACGGGCCTGGCGCTGGTGCGTGACTGGGTGCCCGACCTCATCTGCCTGGACATCGCCATGCCCGAGCTCACCGGCGTCAAGGTGTACCGCGAGCTGCGCGGGGATCCCCTCCTGGCCTCCATCCCGGTCATCATGGTGACGGGGGTGCTGCCGCAGTTCAAGGAGTTCATCCACCACCGCAAGCACGTTCCACCGCCCGACGGCTACGTGCAGAAGCCCTTTGAAGTGGGGGAGCTGCTCGAGGTGATCGCGAGGGTCCTTCGCGCCCGTCACGCCGTCGTCTAGGGGCTGGAGGACTGCCGCCTCCCGTGGTACTTTCTTGGCCATGACGACGCCGCGTTCCCTCCGCTTCCCGGTCGTGGTCCTCACGGCCCTCCTGGTCGGTGCCACGCTCTCCTGCGCGGTGGCGCCCCGGCCGGCCACGGCGCCGGCCGCGGCCCCGGCGGTGGCGGCAACCGCCCCGGCCGCCAATCCGCTGCTGCAGCCGTGGGATACCCCCTTCGGGGTGCCGCCCTTTGCGGCCATCCGGTCGGAGCACTTCCTGCCCGCCTTCGAGGAGGCGATGCGTCGGCACCTGGAGGAGGTGGCCGCCATTGCGAGCAACCCGGAGCCCCCCACCTTCGCCAACACGGTAGCCGCCTTGGACGACGCCGGAGAGCTCCTGGACGCCGTGGCCAGCGTGTTTTCCAACCTGCGCTCGGCGGAAACCAACGACGCCCTGCAGGAGGTGGCCCGGGTCATCACCCCACGCCTGGCCGCCCACCGGGACCGCATCGCCCTGGACGAGAGGCTCTTCGCCCGCATCAAGGCGGTCTGGGACAGGCGTCAGGAGTTGACCCTGGGCCAGGAGGACCGGCGCCTGCTGGAGGAGGTGTACACCGACTTCGTGCGCGCCGGGGCGCTGCTTTCCCCCGCGCAGAAGGAGCGCATGAAGGCCATCAACGAGGAGCTGGCCTCGCTGGGGGTGAAGTTCGGCGACAACGTCCTGGCGGCCACCAACGGCTACCGCCTGGTGATCGAGAGCCAGGAGGAGCTGGCCGGTCTGGACGAGCGGGTCATCGCCGGGGCGGCCGCCGCCGCCAGGGCCGCCGGGCTGGAGGGGAAGTGGGTGTTCACCCTGCACTGGCCCAGCCTGTGGCCCTTCCTGGAGGGGGCGGACAACCGCGAGCTGCGCCGGGAGATCATGCAGGCCTACCTGCAGCGCGCCGGCGCCGGAACCTCCCACGACAACACCGGCGTGCTGTCGCGCATCGCCGCCTTGCGGGTGGAAAAGGCGCAGCTGTTGGGGTTTCCCACCTGGGCTGACTTCCAGCTGGAGAAGAGCATGGCGAAGACCCCGGCGGGGGTCCGGCAGCTCTTGGACCGCCTGTGGCCCCGGGCGCTGGCGGTAGCGGCCCGGGAGCAGGGGGAGCTGGAGGCCATGATGGCGGCCGACGGGGTGCCGCCGCCCCTGGAGTCGTGGGACTGGCGTTACTACGCCCGCCGGGTGAAGGCCGCCAAGTACGCCTTCGATGAGGATGCCCTCCGCCCCTACTTCTCCCTGGACAGGGTCCTGGAGGGGGCGTTCTGGGTGGCCAACCAGCTCTATGGCATCACCTTCACCGAGCGGCGCGACCTCCCCGTCTACCACCCCGAGGTGCGCGCCTTCGAGGTCCAGGAGGCCGACGGCAGCCACATCGGCATCTTCTACGTGGATTACCACCCCCGGCCGGGCAAGCGGGGGGGCGCCTGGTCCTCCACCTACCGCAAGCAGTGGATCAAGAATGGCACGAAGGTGTTCCCGGTGGTGGTGAACGTGGGGAACTTCTCCCGCCCCACCGCCGATACCCCGGCGCTGCTGTCCCTGGACGAGGTGGAGACCCTCTTCCACGAGCTGGGCCACGGCCTGCACCAGCTGCTCTCCCACTGCCGCTACCGCAGCCTCTCGGGCACTTCGGTGCCGCGGGACTTCGTGGAGCTGCCCTCGCAGATCATGGAGAACTGGGCTCGTTCCCCCGAGGTGCTGGCCCGCTACGCCCGCCACTGGCGGACGGGGGACCCCCTGCCCGCCGAGCTCATCGAGAGCATGCAGCGGGCCGAGACCTTCAACCAGGGTTTTGCCACCACCGAGTACCTGGCCGCCTCGCTGCTGGACATGGACTGGCACACCCTCACCGACGCCACGCCGGTGGACACGGTGGCCTTCGAGCGGGCGTCGCTGCAGCGCATGGGCCTGCCCCGGGCCATCCCGCCCCGCTACCATTCGTGGTACTTCAGCCACATCGTGGGAGGTTACGCGGCCGGATACTACAGCTACGTCTGGGCCGAGGTGCTGGACGCCGACGCCTTCGAGGCTTTCAAGGAGCGGGGGCTGTTCGACCGCGCCACCGCCCAGGCCTTCCGTACGAACATCCTGGAGCGCGGCGGCACCGAGGACCCCATGACCCTGTACGTGCGCTTCCGCGGACGCGAGCCGGACGTGGCGCCGCTGCTGGCCCGCCGCGGCCTGCAGTAGCGAGACCGTCGGGTGACCCTGGGGAGCGGCCGTCGATCGGCCGCTCCCCAGGCTGGAGCGTTCTCACTGCTGGATGTGCTCGCGGAGCACGGCCAGCTGCTGGTCGCCGGGGAACATCTTTTCGGCGAGGGTGAGCGCCCGCCGGGCGGCGGCCAGGTCGCCCCGCGCCAGGCAGGAGGACACAGTGTAGACCGCCTCCCCCCGCCGCAGCTCATCGAGCAGCGGGGCGAGACTCTGCTGCAGGTCCGGGTGGGCCGCCAGCCCCTCGTTGACGAGGCGGATGGCGGGCTCGAACCGGTTTCCGGCGGCCAGCTCGCGGGCGCGCGCCGCGAGCTCGGCGGCGGTGCTGGCGCGCTGCTCCTCCCGGGCGTGCTCCAGCTGCTGGTGCAGCAGCAGGAGCTCCGCCTGGCGCGGGAAGAGCTTCTCGGCCAGGGCGAGAGCGCGGCCCGCCTCCTCCAGGTGTCCGCCGGCCAGCAGCACTTCGATACGCCGACAGGCCTCGGCCACCTCGCGGGCGCGGCGGGCATCCTCCAGACGCTCCCGGATCAACTGCTCTTCCTCGGCGATGTAGGCCAGGACGTCCTCGAACGCCTCGGCGGCCGCCCGCGCGTCTTCCAGGCGGGCCAGTGCCTGAGGGCCGTGGCCCCCGCGCAGCAGCTGGCGAGCCTCGGCGACAATGACGCGGGCGGTGCTCCATGCCGCGGCCTCGGCGGCGAGCCGATCAACTCTTTGCTGCAGGGCGATCAGCCCTTCAGCAGCGCCCAGCTGGGTAATCGCCTGCTCGACCACCTGGCGGGCCTCGTCCACCTCCTCGGCCTGCAGCAGCATCTCGACGCGCTGGGCGACGCTGGCCACCGCCCGCTCCTGGCGAAGACGCGCCTCGTACTCCTCCCTGGCGCGCCGGGTGGAGGCCAGCACGCTGCCGATCAGAGTGTCGTTGGGGTTGAGCTCAAGCGCCTGCTCGAGGCTGGCCTCGGCCTCCGAGAAGCGCTGCGACTCGGCGGCCGCCCGGGCGCGCCGCAGGAGCTCGCTCACCTGTTCCTGTCGCTGTCGCTCGCGAATCTCGGCGATGGCTGCACGGATGCGGGCCGCCTGGTCGGCGGCGCCAAGGCTCGCCTCCAGCCGGGCGGCGATGCGCTCGGCCTCGTCGAGATCGCCCCGGGCGAGGGCGGTGGTGGCCCGGTTGAACGCCTCGTCGACGGTGAGTTGCTGGCTGCGGCGCTGCTCCTCCCGCCGGTTGACCTGGGCGAGCAGGCGTAGGGCCTCGCCGTTGTCGGGGTCCAGGCGGAGCACGGCCTCCAGGTGGCGGCGGGCGGCCTCGGGGTCGTCCATCCCCACCGCCACCCTCGCTTCCACCAGCAGGGCAGCGGCCTGGCTGCGTTTCTTCTCGCGTTCCGAGTCCTCGACTTTCTTTTCCAGCCGCACCAGGGCAGAGACGTCTGCCACCTCCTGGCGAGCCTGCGCCAGGGCCTGCCGGGCTCCGGTGGCGTCCCCCTCCTCCAGGAGGGCTTCCACCTCCCGGACGAGGTCCTCGGCCCAGGGAGCAGGGGTTGACGGGGGCG
>JABRVY010000526.1:0-7924 GCA_039961755.1 Acidobacteriota bacterium
GGGGGTGGCCATGCGCTCGCGCACCCGCGCCAGCGCCTTGACGAAATCGGGGGTGTAGTACTCCGGCACCAGTTCCAGGTGGGGGGCCTCCCCCAGCGCCTGCTCCAGCGCCTCCTCGGCCTTGCCCCGCTCCTTGAGCGCCCAGTAGGTCCACGCTAGGTTGACCAGGATGTTGGCGCGGGCGGTGGGGTCGGCCTCCGCCTCGGCGGCCTGGGCGAACAGCTGTGCCGCCCGGCGGAACTCCCCGCGGCGGTAGGCGGCGTTGGCGTCGGCGAGAGGGTCCTGAGCGGTGGCGATGGCGCTGAAGGCGAGGAAGAGACCTGCGGCGGCGGCGACGGCAGTGCGCATGACGCAAGTGTAACCCGTCTCCGGCGGCGGCTGGCCTACGGCTTCTTCAACACCTTGAGCATGTCGCTGGAGGTGGTGAGGACCAGGATGGTGCGCTGATCCGCCGCCTGTTCGAAGGTCTCCAGGCTCTTGACGAAGGCGTAGAAGGCCGGGTCCCGTCCGTACGCCTCGGCGTAGATGCGAGTTGCCTCGGCGTCCGCCTTGCCGCGGATCTCCTGGGCCTTCATGTACGCCTCGGAGGAGATGCGTTGCAGCTCGCGCTGCTTTTCACCGCCGATGCGGGCCGACTCTCCGGCGCCCTCCGAGCGGTACCGCTCGCCGACTCGCCTGCGCTCGGCGATCATGCGCGCGAAGACGTCTCGCTGCACCTGGTCCACGTAGTTGATGCGCTTGATGCGCAGGTCGATGAGCTCGATGCCCAGATCGGCGGTGCGGCGCGAGGCCGCCTCCAGGATCTCATTGGTGATCGCCTGGCGCCCCTTGGCAATGGTCTGGAGGATGGCGGTTTCCTCCTCGGAGTCGACGAGGATCGCTTCCGGGGGCCGGTTGGAGGAGCGCACCACCTCCACCTGGTCATGGCGGGCCACGGCGTTGCGGGTCTCGCCGTCGAGGATGTCGTCGAGGCGGGACTGGGCACCCCGTTCATCGCGCAGCCGTTGGAAAAAGCGCAGGGGATCGTTGATGCGCCAGCGGGCGTAGGTGTCCACCCAGATGAAGCGCTTGTCTCGGGTGGGCATCTGGTTGGCGTCACCGTCCCACTCCAGGAACCGCTTGTCGAAGAAGTGTGCCTTCTGGATCAGGGGCAGTTTGGCGTGCAGGCCGGGGGTGGTGATGGGATTGCCCACCGGGTTGCCGAACTGGGTGATCACCACCTGTTTGGTCTCGTCCACCACGAACACGCTGTCGCCGAGCAGCAGCAGGGCGGCCAGGGCAATGGCCACGAGGGTGAGCGGGGAGCGCGTCATCGGGCACCTCCGGGGGCGGCTGGCGGGGTCGCCGGTAGCTTGAGGCCGTCCAGGGAGAGCAGCGGCAACACCCCCCTGGCGTCCTCGTCCAGGATCAGGCGCTAACCGGTGGCCGGCAGCGCCCGCTGCATGGCCTCCAGGTGGAGTCGACGCCTGGTCACCTCGGGCGCCCGCCGGTACTCCTCGTGTAGCGCCACGAAGCGGGCGGCGTCGCCGCGCGCCCGGTTGACGCGATCCAGGGCGTACCCTTCGGCTTCCAGGATGGTCCGCTGGGCCTCGCCGCGGGCGCGGGGAATGACCTTGTTGTACTCGGCCTGGGCCTCGTTGATCAGGCGGTCCTGCTGCTGCTGGGCCTGGTTCACCTCGTCCCAGGAGGGCTTGACCGGGTCGGGTGGGGTGACGTCCTGCAGCACCACCTGATCCACGGCGATGCCCATCTCGTACTGGTTGGCCAGCACCTAAAGCTTGGCGTGGACCACCGATTCGATCTCCTGGCGCCCCACGGTGAGCACCTCGGTGACCGTGCGGTCGCCCACCGCCTCGCGCATCACCGCCTCGTTGATGTAGCGAAAGGTCTCGTCCACGTTGCGTACCCGGAAGAGGTAGCGGTGGGGGTCGGCGACGCGGTACTGGACGATCCACTCCACCACCGCCACGTTGAGGTCGCCGGTGAGCATGATGGACTCGGCCTGGAAGCGTTCGGTGGCGAAGCGCGAGCGGACATCCGCCTGCACGGTGCGGAAGCCGAACTCCTGCTTGAGCTGGCGTTGCACCGGGACCTTGAATACGCGCTCGACGAAGGGCAGCTTCATGCGCAGCCCCGGCTCGGTGGTACGGACGTAACGCCCGAAGCGGAGGACAACCCCGACCTCCTCCGGCTGCACCTGGTAGAGCGCTCCGCCCACCAGCACCAGCCCGGCGATGACCGCGAGCACCAGGCGGAGGGGGGGACGCGGAAAGCTCGCCCAGGGGGGCGGGGTGAAGCCCTTGAAGTCGATCACTCGGCCCGACATGCTCACCTCACCTTCAATCGTCAACCTACCACACCCTGTCAGATCTCCTGCTTCAGCCAACGCCATCCGCGTGAACCCTTGCCGTTCTTGACCCCGAAGGACTGGCCGCCTGGCAGCTCCTTGACGTGGTAGCAAGGAGGCAAGGTGCCCGTCTGTCGTGCCGATGTTGTTGTCGTCGCAGTCGCTTTTTTGCGTACATCGGACGGTGGGCGTGCTGGCACCCGCTGAACAGTTGCCCGTGGAGGTTCCAGTTTTCCGGGGGTTGTTGCTGCACGGTTCTCTGTTTCCCGACTGGCATCCCATCGTGGCGATGTAAATGGCCTCAGGAGCCCCGGACCAGGCGCCACTATTAGAGTCGCCCACCGATGCGCACGATTCGCCGTTGCATGCATAACGAGAGCCCTCGGCCAGAGGGAGTTTCAGAACGAACTGGCCGGTGCTCGTGGCCCCGGCGATGAATGTCGTGATGTGGGGAAAGGAGGTCACCCAGGCGAACATGGCGCTGCCCTGGGCCCGTGGCGTGCAGCAGGCGGGCCCGGCGTGAGGCCGATGGCGTACAAGGAGGTCAGCGCCGGGAGCATGGCCGAGGTGGCCGACTGGCGTCTGGCCGAGGTGGCGACGCACAACCGCAAGAAAGACAGACGGTCCACGCCGACGATCACAGTCTTGGAAAACCCGGACATTCTCGCGACACTCGCGGCTGCCGGCAGGCGTCGGCCGCGGTTGCTGTTCGGGTTCGCCACCGAGACGGAGGATCTCGCAGGCCACGCCAGTAGCAAGCTCGCTCGCAAAGGCTGCGACTGGATCGTCGCCAACGATGTGCCGCCCGGCTCCGGCGCCTCAGGCGGCGGCCGCACCGCGGCGCTGCTGGTCACCGCAGAGGGTGTCGAGCACTGGCCGACGCTTGGCGAGGGGGCAGTGGCCTGCCGCCTCGTCGGACGCATCGCCGGCCACCTGGGGGGCGAAGCGTGACCGGGTCGTCGTTTCGGGCGAACGCATCCGGCTCGCTTTCCGCTAGGGCGGGCCACGAAGCGGTGCAGACCTCGTAGAATGGAGACGGAGGCGTGGGGGGACTGTGGGCTCCGAGCGCCTGACTGTGAGTTTTAGGAAGAATCAGGCTAGCGCGGCGGCAGCGGCGCGCGCAGGGGTGGCGCTGCCGGCGCCTGGCCGGGTGCTGGCTGGTCGCTTCGTGCTCGGGCGAGTGCTCGGCGGCGGCGCCTCCGGGATGGTCTACTCGGCGTTCGACCAGCGGCTCAGTCAAAAGGTTGCGATCAAGGTCTTACTGCCTCACCTCGTGGAGGAGGCCAATCGGCAGCGCTTGCGTCGGGAGGTACAGGCCGCCCGACAGGTCCACCCCAATGTGGTTCACATCTACGACCTGCACGAGGCCGAGGGGCTCGTCTTCTTGTCGATGGAGCTGGTGGATGGCGGCGCCCTCCGTGAGCGGCTCAGGAAGAGGGGTCGGCTGGGAGCCGGCGAGACCGTAGCCTTGGGCCGGCAGCTCGCCGCCGCGCTCGCCCATCTCCACGCCCTCGGGCTCGTCCACCGGGATGTGAAGCCGGGCAACATCCTCACCAATCCAGACGGCACGGCCAAACTCTGCGATCTCGGGCTCACCCGTCCTCTGCAGCACGGCGACACGGTCACCGAGTCGGCGATGGTGGTCGGCACGCCCGCCTACATGGCCCCAGAGCAGGGGCTGCGTCCGGAGGTCTCACCCGCGGCCGACGTCTACGCCCTCGGCCTGACGCTCTGGGAGTGCCTCGCGGGCGAGGTGCCACTGGTTGGCGACACCGCCCTCGACACCCTGATGCAGCGCCAGAGGCTGACTCCGCGCTCGTTGCGCGGCAGCGTACCGGACTGCCCGGCCTGGCTCGACCGTCTGCTGCTGCAAATGCTCGACCCCCACCCGACGCGCCGCCCCACCGCGGCCCAGGTCGAGCTGGCGCTGGCCCGCGAGCGTGCGCCGTTTCGCCTGCCGCGCCGGACGCTGGCGGTGTTCGGGTTGGTCGTCGCGATGGCAGGCGCGGCCGCACTCGGGTGGCGCACGTTCGACGGCCGGAAGACCGTCAAGATGGAGGGCGTGGGCACGACAGTGCGCGGTCTCGACGAGCACGGCAGGGTGCGGTGGGAATACACGACCGCCAGTACCATTCGCCAGACCGAACGGGCCGATGTCGACGGCGATGGCAGGCCCGACCTCGTGGTCGTGGCGAACCCCTCTATCGAGGACCGCCTCGATGCCGCGAGCCAGCGGGTGCCCGAAGTGCTGGTCGTGCGCGAGGACGGACGGATCCTCACCCGTGCTCGGCCGGAGATACTCATTTCGGCCTGGCCGCATCCGTACGAGCGGCATCTCGCGTGCGTGGCGCTCGTTCCCGACCTCGATCGGGACGGAGCGGCGGAGGTCCTCCTCAACTGCCAGCACCCGACGTTCTACCCCGACGAGCTGTTCCTCTACTTGCCGCGCGAGGACCGCTGGGAGTGGATCCTGGATCACACCGGGCACATTTACGACCTTTTCCCTTTTCCAGATGCCGGGGCGCCTCGGCTGCGCTTCCTCGCGGTCAACAACCGTCTCGGTATGCTGCCCGTCGCCGCAGAGCTGGTGCTCGACCTGGCATCGCCGGGCCGCCAGGGGCTGCTCGGAGCCATACCGCTCAGGTCCCCGGATCGGGGGACGGGGTTCGGTCTGGTGGCACGCTGGGCCGCCTACGTCCCGCTGCGGCAGGCGGAGGCCGAGGCCCGATGGATGGCAGCGGGCAAGGCCGGGGTTTGGCGCAGCCCGGAGGGGGGCTGGGCGATCGTCTTCGACAGCGGGCACGAGGTCCGGCTGGACCGTCTCCACAACCCCCAGCCGGGGCCGAACACGGGGCGTGACCTTGAGGAAAGCCGATTGAGGTTTTTCCAACTTCTCCAGGATTTCTCGCCACCCGCTCAGCCGACCGAGGCGGCAGAGGTGCTCTCTCTGGCGCAATCCGTGGCCCGACAGGTTGCCCCGCTGCTGGAGGAGGCCCCGTACCGGGCCATCTACGCAACAGCCGTGGCGCGGGCGCTGGCACGGGCACGGGACCCTGGCGCCGCGGTGGCGTTCCTGCGAGCCGAGGCGCCGCCCGACCCGCCGGAGGACCTCGTCTTTCGGCTCGCACACCTCGAAGCAGTCTCCGGGCACATCGAGCGCGCCGGTGCGTGCCTCGTGCCGCTGGTCCGAGCGCCGCGCACGCCTCGCGGCAGCTACGACGCCCGACTGCTGCTCCTGCGCGTGGCGATCGAGGCTCGCGACCTCCCGACGGTGGCCATGTGCTGCGAGAAGGCGGCCGACTGGTCCATCGACAGCGCCCAGCGCCCACTCCTGACTGCCACCGCATGGGCACGCGCACGGCTGTGGTGGGACGAGCCGGCGGCGGCCAGCGCCTCCATCCGCTCCACCGTGTACCTGCCGGAGGGCGATGCGTTGGCCGTGCTGCTGCGCTGGTGGCACGGCCAGACCACTGAGGCTGATGTCGAGGCGATGCGGCGCCTGGGGACGTCCGAATCCGAGGCCGCGGCCGAGGGCCAGGTGGCGCTGGCTGCAGCGTTGCTCGGCCGCAGCCGGCCAGCGGAGGCGTTGGAGGCTCTCGAAAGCCTCCTCCAGACCATCGAGGGCGATGCGCGGGACGACTTCGGCAATCGCCAGACTCTCGACCTCGCCCGCGCCATGCGCGTCAAGGCGCTCGCCGCTGCCGGTCGGCCATCTGCTGCCACCGAGGCTGCGGCCCTCGTGCGGGTACTCACTCCGGGTCTGCTGCCAGCGATCCTGGCCCGTGAGGTTGCAGCTTCGGCCGGGTCGCGGAGGCCTGTTGCGGGCCGGCAAGGGTGATGGCACCCGGGACCTCGGTCACGTGCCAGTCCTGGTGCGGTCCGGCGGGGACCGTTCGTCAAGATCCGACCTTCCAGACGTGGACGATCGGCTTCCCTCGGTCGGCGAACTTCTTGAGGACGAAGAGGTGGTTGCGAGCGCGGTCGTACGCGGTCTCGCCGGGGCGTTGGCGCTGCTGCACGCCACGTCCGAACATATCGGGCTCTGCCGAGGGGTCTGGCAGGAATAGCCGGTCGTCGACGTCGAGCCAGGCGTACGGCTGCAATTCCCCACGCGCCACCTGCGCCAGGTCGGCCGGGTCGTGAAAGATCGGGCGAGCGGCAAACAGCGAGCTCCTCCAGCCGCGGAACGTGGTAGGGTCGCGCCAGCAATCGCCCGCAAGGCGGCACCAGCCCTTGACGGCGACAGCCCATGGGCGCTAACCGCAAGCAAGACCGCCACGAGGCCACGCCGCCCGGGAGACACCGCCACCGACACGGGCACGGTCACGGCCACTGACACGGGCACGGCCACGGCCACGGTCACCGTCTGTAGCTGGGGGTATCCGGGTGGTCTGTTGCCGTTCTTGACCCCGGCGGACTTGTCGCCCTATCCTCCCCCTCCTTGGGAGGGGATTACCGCATGAGATCGGCTGCCATCCGACGAATGACGATCGCCCTATGGGTGGCGGTGGCGCTGGTGGGCACCGCCGGGGCGCAGAAGCTCGACGAGGGGCTCCTGGACCCCGCCTGGTTCGGACGCGAGGTGGAGTTCCGCAAGACCGACGAGATCGACTACCTGTGGGTAAAGCCGGGCCTGGATCTGGCCGGTCGCACTCTGCACGTCGATGCCTGGGACGATCCCGTCATGCTGGCCAAGAAGAAGCGCGACCCCAAGGACGCAGCCAAGGCCTCGGAGCTGACCGACACCTTCCCGGGCAGGCTGCGGGGGGCGCTCTCCCACTCCCTGGACGGCATCGCCACGGTATCGCGCAAGGAGGGCGACGTGGTGGTCACCGGCCGCATCGTGGATTGCAACGCCGGCTCCAAGGCGGCCAAGTGGATCGTCGGGATGGGGGCGGGGGCCTCCAACGCCACCTGGGACCTGAAATTCGTGGATCGGCAGACGGGTGAGCTGCTGCTGGCCCTGCACCATCGCGCCATTTCCGGCACCACGATGTCCGAGATCGACGACAAGATCATCAAGTGGCTGGAGAAGTTCGGCGAGATCCTCAAGGATGGCGCTTCCCGGATCTACGAGAAGGGGAAGGCCACCCGGGAGTGATCGCCGCCCGAAGACTCACGAGCGCGGCCAGACGGTGAGCCGGGTGTGGCCGGCGGCGGCGACGGTGATCGTCTCCTCGAACGCCCCGCCATCCGGCCACACCACCTTGAGCCGTCGATCGCCGGCCGCCACCTTGCGATCGGTGGTGGGGAGCCCGCCCAGCAGCTCACCATCGATATAGACCTTGGCGCCGGCGGCAGGCTGCCCCAGGTCCGGCATGACGGTGAGCAGCCCGAAGGGCGGCAGGGTGAGGTTGAGGCGCCGGGTGGTTGGGGTGATGTCCACCTCCTGGGTGGCCTCGCGGTAGCCCTCGATGACCTGCCGGATGCGGTGGCGCCCCGGAGAGAGAGGGACGGTGACGAACTGCACCTTGCCCAGGGAACGTCCATCTACCTCCACGAGGGAAGGGGGGTCGACGAACAGGTCGACCGGGACAGGGGCGGGCGTGGCCGTGGGCGCGGCCGTGGGTTCCGGGG
>JABRVY010000527.1:0-1334 GCA_039961755.1 Acidobacteriota bacterium
ATGCGGTAGTCGGGGTGGAAGGCGGTGACGTGCCAGGGCAGCTGCGGCGACACCCCCGCCAGGAAAACGGCGATCTCTTCCAGCTCCTCGTCGCTGTCGTTGAGGCCGGGCACCACCAGGGTCACCACCTCGCACCAGATGCCCCGCGCCAGAAGTGCCCGGATGGTCTCCTTCACGGCCTCCAGCTTTCCCCCCAGGGCCCGGTAGGTGGCCGCCCGGAAGGCCTTCAGGTCCACCTTGCAGGCGTCCAGGACGGGGGCGAGGTAGTCCAGCACCTCGCCCGTGGCGTGGCCGTTGGAGACGAAGCTGGTGCGCAGGCCGGCCTTCCTGGCCAGGGCAAAGACGTCGTGGGCCCACTCGGCGGTGATCAGGGGCTCGTTGTAGGTGGAGGTGATGACCGCGCAGCGGTGCTCCAGTGCGGCGGCAACGAGGGCGTCGGGAGTCACGGGGGTGGCCCGGGTGCTCGCCCCCTCGTCGCGCAGGCTCTGGGAGGTGAACCAGTTCTGGCAGTAGGCGCAGTGCAGGTCGCAGCCCAGCATGCCGAAGGAGAGGGCCAGGCTACCCGGCAGGAAGTGAAAGAAGGGCTTCTTCTCGATGGGGTCCACCGCCACCCCGGCGGCGTACCCCCAGGGGACAGCCAGGGCCTCCCCCTCCCGGCGGCGCACCAGGCACACCCCGCGGGCCCCCTCCTGGAGCTTGCAACGGTGGGCGCAGGCCACGCACACTACCTTGCCGGAGGGGTGGGCCAGGGCCAGCTCCCGGCGCACGACCGTCCAGCGGTCCAGGGCGCCGCTCATGGCACCAATGTGCACTCTCCTGCCCGGCGGCGGCAAGGGGGCAAACCCGGCAGAGGTCGCGCTAATCTGGGCGCATCATGGATCTCGAGCAGGTGGTCGCGCCGCTGGCGGCTTGCGGGGTGTCGGGCAGCATTGCCGTGCCCCCCTCCAAGAGCCTGACCCAGCGGGCCATCGTGGCGGCCGCGCTGGCCGGTCCGGGGGCCCGGGTCGAGAACCCCCTTGATGCCGAAGACCCCCGCCTGCTGTACACCGGGCTCGCCGCCGCCGGCTGGGAGCTGGCCTGGGAGAGAGGGGCCATCACCGCCCACGGACGCCGCGGGGTGGCCGGGGCCACCGTGTTCATGGGCAACAACGGCACGGGTATGCGCTTTCTGCTGGCGCAGCTGGCGGCCACCCCGGGGGTGTGGGTGCTCGACGGGGTGCCGCGGCTGCGGCAGCGGCCGGTGGGGGCGCTGGTGACGGCGCTGCGCCGGCTGGGGGCGGTGATCGCCGCGCCGCCGGGGGGTGCCTCCCTGCCCCTGGTGATCTATGGAAAGG
>JABRVY010000528.1:0-5083 GCA_039961755.1 Acidobacteriota bacterium
CTCTCAAGCGTACGGCGCAGCGCCCGAGTCCCCGAGTACGCCCGCCAGCGCGGCGAAATCCGGCCTCGCAGTAGAAGCCAACCGCGGTTTTCGGGCTCAGGGTAACGACGTGCCTTCCGACCAGGCGGTCACGAAGCGGGGGGGCAGGCGCACCGGCCGCCCGCTGGCCCGCTGCACGGGGATGTGCTCGGTCACCCCCTCGGCGAGAATCTCTCCGTCCGCCGTCCGCACCACCCGGTAGGCGAAGCGCATCATCCGGGAGCGCACCTCCTCCGCCCGGGTCCACACCTCGATGAGGTCATCGTAGCGGGCGGGGCGACGGTAGCGGGCCTCGACGCGGGAGAGCACCAGGTCGATCCCCTCCCGCTCCAGCTCGGCGTAGGGCAGGCCCAGCAGGCGGGAGAGGGCGGAGCGCCCCTCCTCGAACCACACCAGGTAGGCGGCGTGGTGAACGATGCCGGCGGCATCGGTTTCCGCGTAGCGCACCCGGAAGGTGGCCACCGCCCAGCCGTCGCCCCGGAGCTCCTCACCCACGGCAGGGCATCGTAGCAGCTCCGCCCTCACTCCCGCACGGGTTCGTCCGCCGGCGAGCGGCGAGGGAGAGTGGCCCGGCCTCTCCAGGCCAGGCCACGGGCGCCGCCCCCCGTGGCGACCGCGCGGGTTGACTTGCCGCTACCATCGAACAGGCCCTATCCTGGGTCCAGACATCCCACGATCGCATGGGAAGAAGGCGGAGGTGGGGCGTGGCTCGGAGGGACCGCACCAACGCAGCGGGTGACGAGGCCGGACTTGCCGAGTCGGCTCGCCCGGCTTCCCTCCTGGGAAAGACGATCCATTCCATCAAGCTGGTGGAGCTGCTGGGCAGCGGCGGCATGGGAGAGGTCTATCTGGGGGTGGACCAGCGCCTGGAGCGGCGCGTGGCCGTGAAGGCGCTGCGGGGGGAGCGACGCGTGCAGCCGCACGCCCGCGCCCGGGTGCTGCGCGAGGCACGCATGCTGTCCGCCCTGGATCACCCCAACATCTGCCGGCTCTTCGAGTTCATCGAGGAGGAAGACGGCGACTACCTGGTGCTGGAGCTCATCTCCGGCCGTGATCTGCGAGCGTATCTCCAGGAAAAGCATACGTTTGCCGAGAAGCTGCGAGTCGCCCGAGGGGTGGCCGAGGCGCTAGTGGCGGCCCATGGCCTGTCGGTGGTGCACCGCGACCTCAAGCCCGAAAACGTCATGGTCACCCCTGACGGCAGTGTCAAGGTGCTGGACTTCGGGTTGGCGCGGCCGCTGCTCGACGGCGGCGTCGACCACAGCCTCGACCGGGCTCCGGATGCGCCCCCTTGCGAACAGGCAGCTGCTACCCTGACAGCTCTCGGCGCCATCATGGGCACCCCCCGCACCATGAGCCCCGAGCAGGCCCGCGGTGAGCCCGTCACCGCCGCCTCCGACATGTACTCTTTCGGGCTGCTGCTGCAGGAACTCTTCACCGGCCGGCCGGCCGTCGATCCCTCCCAGCCGGTGGCGGTGATGCTGCAGCGAGCCATGTGGGGAGAAACCGAGCCGGTCAGGGGTCTCCCTGCTCCCCTGACAACCCTCATCGAGCGCCTCAAGTCGCTGCAGCCCCACCTGCGACCGAGCGCCCAGGCCACCGCCGAGGCCCTCCGGCGCATCGCCGACGCCCCCCGCCGCCGCCTCCGAACGGCCCTGGCGCTGGTCCTGGCCGCGACCCTGGCGGGGGCGGCGGTGGTATCGAGCGTGGGGTTTCTGCAGGCGCGCCGGGCGCAGCGGCGCGCCGAAGCAGCCGAACGGGCGGCTCGCCAGGCGCAGGGCGAGGCCGAAGCGGTCAACCGTTTCTTGCGGGAGATGCTGGCCAGTGCCGACCCCCGCGGCCTGGGCAGAGAGGTCAAGGTGGTCGAGGTACTGGACCGTGCCGGCGCGGCGGTCAGCAGCGAGCTGGTCGACGCGCCGCTGGTCGAGGCAGGCGTGCGGCTGACACTGGGGGGCACTTACCTTGGCCTGGGTCAGTACCCGGCCGCTCGGGAACAGCTGGGCAGGGCGCGGGAGCTCTTCGCCGACCGGCTCGGGGAAATGGCACCAGACACCTTGCGCGCCGACACCGCGCTGGGCCTGCTCACCCACGCCGAAGGCCGTGAGCGCGAGGCCGAGAAGCTCCTGCGCGAGGTGATGCGCCGCCAGATCCAGGCGGTGGGACCGGCCCACCCCGACCTCCTGGCCACCATCCTCGCCTGGTCCCAGGCCCGCTCCAGTCAGCGGGAGTACGGTGAGATCGTCGCCATGTTGGAGCGCACCCTGCCCCGCTGGCGCCGCACGCTGGGGGAGGATCACCGCGAAACCCTCAACGCCCAGTACACCCTCGGGCGGGCCCTGGTGGACGACGGCCAGTTTCGCCGCGCCGACGCCATCCTCAGGGACTGCCTCACACGGCGCCGCCGCACCCTGGGGGAGACCCACCCCGACACCGCCACCACCTATTTCGCCCTGGCCGCCTCGGCCGGCTATCAGCAGCGCTTCGTCGAGGCCGAGGAGTACCAGCGACAGGGCCTCGCCATCGCCCGGGTGGCGTGGGGCGAGGAGCATCCCAGGACCTTGCAAGCCGAGAGTAACCTGGTGTGGGCCGTGGCCAACCAGCGGCGCCATGCCGAAGCCCTGGCCCTGGCCCGCCCGCTGATCGAAGTCGAGCAGCGAGTCCTCGGGCCCGGTCACCCCGCAACCCTGGGGACCATGCGCTTCCTGGGCGCCTCCTTGCTCGAGCTCGGTCGCACCGAGGAGGGGCTGCGGGTGTACCAGGAGCGGGTGGCGCTGGCGCGGCGCTACCTGGGCGAGGATCACCGTTTGACATTGGAGGCCCAGTCCAACCTCGCCAATGCGTTCCGGGACCTCGACCGACCCGCCGACGCCGAGCGCATCTTCCGGCAGGTCCTCGCCCTGCGTCAGAAGGCGTTCGGCCCCGATCATCTGTTCACCCAGCGGGCCGCCCGCAACCTGGCGGCGGCCCTGCGCGACCAGGGGCGGATCCGCGAGGCGGAAAAGCTGGAGGAGCGGCTCGACCCCGAGGTCATCCGCGAGGGGTTCCGGGGCCACATCTACCGCCGCTTCCCGCCGCCGCAACCTCCTCCCGCGGACAAGTGAGGTGCTGCCGTTCAACGTCGCCCGAAACGGCGGCCGGGCGGAGGGTGACCCCCGCACCCCCCGCCCGCACGCATCGCCTCTCCAGTTCCGCTAGCGAGTGGCAGCCCTTCCCTCTCCGACCTGACCCCACGCCTCGGGGTGCAGCAGATGCCCCCGTTCGCCCTCGGGTTTGAGCTCCTCCACCGGGATGCGGTTGGCGTTGGCGAAGGGATCCTGGCGGATGCCGGTGACTTGCCAGGAGACCTTCAGCCCCGGCCGGCCGCCCGCAATGGTGAACCGGTTCTCCGCGATCTCGGCGGCGATGTAGACGGGCGCGAAGCCGCCAATGCAGGTGAGCTGGTAGCGGAAGTCGCGGTTCAATGCCTGGAACCACTCGGGAAGCTCGACTGTGGCCTGTCCATGTTCGTCGAGCACGACGTTGCCGTTGTAGACGTTCATCATGTCCGGAGACTCCACGAAGGAGTGGTAGAGGTAGCGGTTTTCCGGATCCAGGGGATGGTCGATCTTGAACGAGCCGCCGCCCTTGGACAGCGTCCCCTTGACCATGGCGTTGCCACTCTCATCGACGCGGAACAGCTCCTGGTCGGCGCCGTTGCGCACCTGAAAGAACTCGCCGGAGGAGTTGTTGTCGTCGTCCAGGTCGATCCAGAGCCGGTCGTTGGAGTGCAGCCCGATGTCACTGCCGGAGTAGTCGGGGTCTGAGTAAATGCGACCGTCGTCGTCCGAACCCGAGTTGGCGCCGAGGATCAGATCGGCGGCACTGTCGCTACCTCCTTTCGCCCTCACCCCGGTGCCCGAGGAGGACGAATTGGTGAACTGGCCGGCGGGCATCCCCGGGGCCTGGCTCTCGCCCTGCACCGCGATACCAGTGTTCGTCCAGCCCCGCACCCCGATGCCGGTGGAGCTCTCTCCCGATACCCCCTTGCCAGACGAGCATTCTCCCAAAACCCCTACGCCCGCACCTGTCGCAAAGCCACGAACACCCGTGGGCGTGCTGCCTATCCTGCTATCTCCGTGGACGCCAACGGCACCAATTCCCTTGACTCCCGTCCCCCCGGCGACGCCTGAGATCCCCTGAACTCCGATAGCATAACCTGTTTCAGAAACTCCTTTCACTCCAACACCTCCAACGCCAGTCACGCCGATACCGTTTGGTTCGGCCTCCCCAACGACGCCGGAGTGGCCGGAGGAAGAGGTGTAGCCCCTCACACCATCCCCGGAGGAGCTCGTTCCCGATACCCCCGAAGTCCCGCCGCTAGCGAAGATGCCGATGTGGCTGCCGGTTCCTTTGATGCCGATGCCAGTGCCACTATTGGTGGCGGAAATGAGCGGGTTCCCGCCTGTGTTCGCGGTCAGACTGAGAGGAATGGCGACTGAAAGGGTGACATTCCCGGAGGTTCCCCCGCCGGCCAGGCCAGTGCCAGCCGTGACCCCGGTGATGGTGCCGCTGCCGGAGCCCGCCGCTTGCCACACCAGATTGGTCCCATCGGTGCCCAGCACCTGTCCCGAGGTGCCGCCAGACGCAGAGAGCTTCGCCTTGGTGACGGCGGCGTCGGCCAGCTTGGCGGAGCTCACCGCGGCATTGGCCAGGTCGGCGGCACCCACCGCCCCGTCAGCGATCTTCGCCGAGGTCACCGCGTTATCGGCCAGATCAGAGGTAGCCACGGCCCCGTCCTGGATCATCGCGCCGGTGATGCCGGCGTTGGCCACGGAGAGGGTGACGTTCCCCGAGGTGCCGCCGCCGGCGAGGCCGGCCCCCGCGGTCACCCCGGTGATGCTCCCCCCACCCGAGCTGTTCTCGGCCAGCAGCGAGTCCTTGAACAGCATCTCGAAGGTGGAAGGATCCGTCGACCCCTGGGCCACCTGGGAGCCGAAGGCGATCACCTTGCCCGTCCCACCGGTGACGGCAATCGTGAGGCGAGCGTTGGAGGTGTCGATGCTCG
>JABRVY010000529.1:0-2950 GCA_039961755.1 Acidobacteriota bacterium
CGGGGGGCCAGGAGGGGCGGCACGCTTGCTACCATGGGCACCGGGGAGGCGGTTGTAGGACATGGAGAACGTGTTGCTGGTGGCGTTCGGGCTGGTGGTGGGAGTGGCGGCGTCGTTCACCGGCCTCGGCGGGGGCTTTCTGATGGTGCCGCTGCTGCTGCTTCTGGGACACTCCGCCCAGAAGGCGGTGGGCACCTCGTTTCTGGCCATCCTGGTGATCTCCCTGTCGGCCCTGGTGGCCCACAACAAGCTGGCCAACGTGGACTATCGCCTGGGCCTCCTGCTGGGTGTAGGGGGCATCGCCGGCGCGCAGATCGGCGCTCGCCTGGTGGAGCAGGTTTCGACGGCGTCGTTCAAGCGCATCTTCGCCCTGGTGCTGGTGGCCCTCGCCGCCTACCTGTTTCTCAAGAGGTAGGCGTCACGGCGCGCAGTCTCGTCTCGCGCCGCCTTCAGCGCGGGCTGCTCTCCTATACTTTCCGCGGGAGGTGGGGATGACCAGCATGGCTGCTGTGCAGGAGTTCGTCGCCTGCAAGCGACTGGCCCTGGCCGGCGCCTCGCGCAGCGGCAAGAAGTTCGGCAACACGGTGCTGCGCGAACTGACGGCGAAGGGCTACGAGATGCTGCCGGTTCACCCGGGCGCCGAGACCATCGACGGGGTGCGCTGCTGGCGCCGCTTCGCGGACATCCCCGGGGCGGTGGGCGGCGTGGTGGTGGTGGTGCCACCCCCCGAGGCGGCCAGGGTGGTGCACGAGGCGCTGGACGCCGGCATCACCCGCGTCTGGTTGCAGCAGGGCTCGGAGTCCGACGGGGCCATTGCCGAGTGCCTGGACCGGGGCGCCCTGGTGGTTGCCGGCCACTGCATCCTCATGTTCGCCGAGCCGGTGCGCTCCTTTCATCGTTTTCACCGCACCATCTGGCGCCTGCTGGGCAAGTTGCCCCGCTGAGCTGGTCAGCGGCCGTACAATGGCCGGATGACGCGCACCGTGCACATCGCCGGCGGGGGAGTGTCGGGGCTGGCCACCGCCCTCTTGCTGGCTCGCCGGGGCGTGGCGGTGGAGGTGCACGAGCGCAAGGCCACCAGTGGTGGTCGCTTTGCCGGGGGCTGGCAGGTGCTCGAAAACGGCAGTTGCCGGCAGGATGCCCTGGAGGAAATCGCCGAGCTGGGCATCGAGCCATCCTTCGACACGGTGCCGGCGCGGCACGCCACCTTTCTCGATGGCGCCGGCCGGGTGTTCGAGGTGGCCAGTAGTGCGCCGTTTGCCTACTTCGTGCGCCGGGGGGGAGGCGCCGGCTCCCTCGATGACGCCCTGGGGCGGCAGGCGCGGGCGGCGGGCGCCGTTTTCGCCCCGCCGGGAGAGGCCCCCGAGCGGGTGGACGTGGTGGCCACCGGACCTCGTCAGGCGGACGGGGTGGCCAAGGAGGTGGTGTTTTCATCCGATCTCCAGGACACCGTGGCGGTGCTCTTCGATCCCCTCCTCACCCCCAGCGGCTACGCCTATCTGTTCTGCCTGGGCGGACACGCCACCTTCGGGGTGGCGCAGGTGCGCGGCATCGCTGGCCTGGCGCGGGCGCGGGACGCGGCGTGGGCGCGCTTTCGCGAGGTGTTCGGCGCCTTCCGGGTGGAGCGGCTGCACGACGGCGGGCAGTTCATGAACTTCTGCATCCCGGCCCACCTGTCGGGGAGGGATGGGCGCTGGTACGTGGGGGAAGCCGCCGGGGTGCAGGACTACCTGTTCGGGCTGGGCAACCGGCTGGCCCTGCGCTCGGCGGGGCTGGTGGCAGACGGGCTGCTGGGTCACTGGGACCAGCGCGCCTTCGTCGAGCGCCTGCGGCAGCCGATGATCGCCAGCGTGGCGCTGCGCTTCGCCTACGAACGGGCGGGCCGGCGCAGCTTTGCGGCGCTGTGCCGGCGGGCGGCCCGGGGGGACTTCCGCGAGCTGCTGGTACAGCTGCAGGCCCCGAGGTCGGCCCTGCGGGGACTGTCACGTCTGATCATGGCCATCTGGCGGGAGCGCGGCGGTTGTCGCCACGCCCCGGTGTGCAGCTGGTGCCGCCGGAGGCCGCGATGAGGGCGGCGCGGGCGGTGGTGCGGGCGCTCACCCACCGCCGCGGGGCCAACTTCTCCCTGGGTTTTCGCCTGCTGCCGCCGGCCAAGCGGCGAGCGGTGTACGCCGCCTACGCCGCCTGTCGGGTCCCCGACGATATCGTCGACGAGGTCGAGGTCGACGCCGACAAGGCCGAGATCGCCGCTCGCCTGGACGGCTGGGCTGCGGAGATCGAGGCGGCCTTTGCGGGCACCCCCTCCACCGCGATCACCCGGGCCCTGGCCGAGGTGTTGCAGGGTTTCCCCATCCCCCGGGAGGCCCTGCTCGGGCTGGTGGAGGGGTGCCGGATGGATCTCGAGAAGTCGCGCTACCAGAGCTTTGCCGAGCTGGAACGCTACTGCGAGCTGGTGGCCGTGACCATCTCTGACATCTCGCTGGCCATCTTCGGCCTGATCAGGGAGGAGGGCCGGGCGCTCGGCAGGCACCTGGCCATGGCGCTGCAGCTGACCAACATCTGCCGGGATGTGCGGGAGGACGTGCAGCGCGGGCGGGTGTACCTGCCCGCCGACGAGATGGCCACCTTTGGCGTGGCGGCGGAGAGCCTGGCGGCGGGCGAGGTGGACTCCCCCGCCTACCGGCAGCTCATCGCCTTCCAGTGCCGGCGGGCCCGCGCCCACTTCGCCGCTGCCAACCCCCTGCCCGGCTGTCTGGCGCGGGATTGCCGGGCGGCGGTGCGGGTGATGGGGGGCGTCTACCGACGCATTCTGGACCGCGTGGCGGCCGATCCGGTGGCGGCCTTCCACCGGCGGGTGGAGCTGCCAGCCTGGGAGCGGGTCTGGGCGGTGGCCCACGGGGCTTGCGGCGGTGCCTTCGTCTGACATGCGAAGATGCCGGGGGGGGCGGGG
>JABRVY010000530.1:0-8041 GCA_039961755.1 Acidobacteriota bacterium
CACCCCGCCGAAGCAGTGCACGTACACCCCCCGCCCGGCCGCCAGGGCGGCGTCGATGGCGTCCAGGGTGGCGGCCATTTCCTCCGGTTCGGGGACGTGCATGTCGGGGATGGGGAAGCGCCGGTGCTCCGTCCCGGGGGGGAGCCAGGGGGCGTACGGCTCCAGGCCGTACTCCCCCGGCTCGGTGAGGTCCACGAACACCTGGATGCGCGCCCGGGCAAAGGCCGCCAGCTGGCGGCGGCCCTCGTCCTCGCGCCAGTGGCCCGGGTACTCCCCGGCCGCCAGGCGGCCGGGGATCACCCAGTAGGAGTCGGGGAGCAGTCGATGGATCTGGTCTTCCCCGGTGTTGGCGAGGGACGCGGGCATGCCTCTACGCCGCCTGCTCCCCCGGCGCCGGCCGGTCAGTGGCGGCCCGCACCATGGCGTACACCGTCGTCGCCACCCCGGCCACGAAGATCACCAGAAAGAGGGCAATGAGCCCCCAGGGGGCGGTGGTGATGAGCTCCTCGGCGGCGCGGGCGGGGGCCAGGTAGACCTCCCGCACCTGGTGGCGGGTGATCACCATCACCGCCGTGGCTGCCACGACCAGCTCCAGGGCCCGCCGCACCTTGCCGCCCTGGGCCAGGGGGTCGTGCACCTGGGCCAGGAACACCAGCAGCAGAACCCCCGCCAGGATCCCCAGGGTGAGGGGGATCATGGCCGCCGGCCCCGAGCGCATGAACCCCTTGAGGACCTCCTCGGGCAGGGCGAAGAGCAGCCAGAACCCGTCGATGAGCTGCAGCAAGGTGGCGTAGAGGGCGAACTTCACGCCGAAGTGGGCCATGCCCTCCAGTTCCTGGCGCTCGCCGGCCGCCACCCCCCGGGCCGCCTGGCGCACCGCCACCCACGCCACCATCGCCCCCACCATGGCCAGGGCGGCCAGCAGGAAGTGGAGAAAGCGGGGGATGAGGGTGGGGTCGGCGAGGGCGCCGGCCAGGCCGCCGGCAGCTGCTTCCCACCGCTGGGGCTGCATGTGCAGGAGGTTGACCACCACCTGGATAAGGGTTACCAGGAGAAAACAGACGGCCTGCAGCACCAGCCAGGGCCGCACCCCCTCGCCGCGGGCCAGCCGCCACTTGGCCAGGTAGTTGAGGTAATACCCGACCATCAGCAGCCCCAGCAACCCCAGCCACCACCACGGCACCAACAGGGCGGCGGTGTAGAAGAATCGCCCCAGCACCACCTGCACGAACAGCAGCGGCGCGATGCCGAAGGTGATGGACAGCGGGATCGCCCAGGTGTTGACCCGCAGCAGCAGCTCGACGGTGCGGCGACGGTCGGCTCTCGCCGTGCCCGCCCAGGCGGCGATGACCGACCCGCCCAGCACCGCGTTGACCAGCAAAATATGAATGAGAAAGGTGACCACCCAGAGGACGTGGTACAGCCACAGCGGCCCGGGTACCGGCATGGGGTCCAGGGCGGGGATCAACTCGTTACCGGCCATGACGCACCTCCGCAACGTGAGCTGGCACCAGCGTGGTCAGGTACACCCCCAGGGCCCGGCGCTCCTCCTTGGTGCCCACAAAGGGGGGCATTGCCGGGTAATCCAGGGTGGTGGTGTCGGGCAACGCCCCACCAGCGTAGGCGTTCCCCTGCTCGTGCATGATCTCCAGGATCATGTCCACCATGGCGGCGTCCGCCGAGGCGAGCAGCCGGCGGATCGACAGGTACCCGTCCAGGGTATGGCAGGAGGCGCACTGGGCGCGGAAGACTGCCCGTCCCTTGCCCTCCAGCGAGCCGTCGTCCTCCCGCGCCGCCCAGCGGGCGTGGGCGAGGATCCCCTCCCGGTTGTGCCGTTCGATGTCGCTGACCAGCACCCCGTTGGAAAACATGTGGTCGCGGATGATGTAGGGCTTGCGGGCCCCCTCCCGCAGCCGCTCGTAGCCGCCGAAGAAGGCGAAGGCGGCAATCAGGGCCACCGCCGTCACCGGCCAGCGCTGCAGCCGCGGCGCCACCAGCGCAAAGAGGACCAGCACCAGGTACGCGGTCAGCGCCCACAGCAGGAAGCTGCGGGTGGCGGCCAGCGCGGCCAGCTTGGGCGAGGCCCCCAGGAACAAGGCCCGGATCGGCTCGGGCAGGGCCACCTCCCACCAGCGGTAGCCGCCGTACGCCACCAGGATGCCCACCACCTGGAAGCTGGCCATCAGGCGCACCAGCCGCCCGCGGGCATCCACGTCCTGCTCCCGCAGCGCTGCAAAGGCCATGTACGCCCCCGCCAGGAAGAAGCAGATGCCGGTGCGCATCACCAGGCCGGGGACGTAGGTGGGGTTCAGGAAGCCGTCCCAGAAGGCCTTGGTCTCCAGCCAGCGGCCCGGAGTGAGCATGTAGGAGATGATCCCCTGGATCACCACCAGCGACATGAAGGCGGCAAAGGCATAGAGCCAGATGAGCAGCAGGTGGGTGCGCGGCCGCACCTTGTTCCAGGTGGCCACGTAGGCCACCGCGGTGGCCACCTCCAGGATGAAGAACACCCACTCGATGGCCCACCCCCACACGAAGGTGCGGATCAGCGCCGAGGTGGCGGTGGGGTGAATGAGCCCGATGGTGAACCAGATCCCCACCCCGGTGATGGCTCCGAACACCGTCGAGACGAGAATCAAGATCCACGAGCTGCGATACGCCAGCTGGCGCAGCGCCGCGTCTTTCCGCCGCACCGCGAGCGTCTCCACCAGCGCCATGGCGATCCCTCCACCCACGGCGAAGTGGGACACCAGCACGTGGGCGATGGCCACGATGCCAATCAGGACCCCGCCGCCAAACGCCAGATCCCAGATGGGGTAGTCCATGCCTCCCCCTCCTTTCTCTTCGTGACAGTATTATCAGAAATTCCAAAAAGGTGAAGCCCCGGCCCAGGGGGGCCGGGGCTGGACAGACCTGCTGGCAACCGGGGCTACGGTCGCGGCGCCGGCACGGGCAGCGGCTGACGCTCCACCCGGCGGGCGGGAGCCGGGCGAGCCGCCGGGCGCGGCTGATTGAAATAGGACGTATCGGCGTTGGGGGCGAAGATTTGCAGCAGCGAGCGGTAGGCCTCCAGGCTGAACACCGCGCCGGCTGCCTGCACCGTGGTGGCCGCCCGGGCGCCCAGCAGGTAGGGCCGCAGGTCCACCGCCGGCACCTTGGTGCCGAACTCGCGGTTGATGGTATTGATCATCTCGTTGGCGACGATGGCGTACCCCAGGGTTTGTGGGTGCACGCCGTCGTAGGAGAACAGCCCGCCGGTGAGGAACTCGGGGGTGAGCTTGATGCCCCCCACCGAGTACCCGTTGCGCACCACCCCGGCGAAGAAGGCGTTGGCGTCGAAGACCTTGGCTCCCACCTGGGCGGCCACCGCGGCGATGATGGCATTGAGCTCGGCGGTGCGCACCCGGATGGCGGCCACCTCGGCGGCCCGCAGAATCACGCCCGCCTGTAACCCGGTGGCGGTGATCGCGCCCTCCGGCAGCGGCGGCTTGCCGGTTCCGGGCACACCGAACCCCTGGGCGATGAGGCTGGAGGCCGACAGGGTCAGGTAATCAGCATCGGTGAGGGGCCCGTTCTCGCCCAGCAGGTACACCTTCTGCCCCTGCGACCCGAAGATGTACGGTTTCACCGTGGTCACGAAGGGGATGGAGGCCACATCGGGGATGTTGGCCACCATCATCTTGGCGGAGGGTGCGCCCTGCTTGAGCACCCCCAGCAGCGCGGTGTACTGGGCCTGGAAGACTTCCTTGCGGGTCAAGGTGACGTCATCCACCGCCACCCCGGTGAGCGCCGCCCCCAGCACGTCGTTGTTGCCGATCCACACGGTGTAGAACGTGCCGGGCAGCGCCACCGCCTGGGCCACCGCCGGCGCCGGGGTGGTGGTCCCGGGGAACACCGGGAAGCGCAGGACGATGTCGTACATGATCGTGTTGGGATCGATGATGCCCCGCTGGAGCTTGGTAATGTCCCCGGTCTTGGTGAGCAGATCGCCGGTCTTCGCCCCGGGGATCCCCAGGTTGCCGTACATCCCCGAGTACGTGGCGTTGATCGGCTGACCCGAGCCGGACTTGGGGGCAATGGTGGGCACGATCGTGCCACCGGAAACCGCCAGCGACTTCAGCTCCTGCACCGCGGGGATGCCCGGGTCGGACACCAGGGGCTGCTGGAAGAGGGTCGAAGGCACGCCCAGCTGGCGGGCGAGGATGGCGGGGTAGGAGTGCGCCTGGTAGGACTGCGCCAGCCCGCCCGAGGCGTAGCCGGCGGTGAGGCTGTCGCCCAGCGCCACGTAGTACCCGGACTGCACCTGGGCAACCGTCGGTCCGCTGCCGACTGCCAGGAGCAGGGCCAGGGCCACCCATGGGGTTGTGCGTGCAATTCTCATGGTCGCCTCCTAGAAGGTGTAGCTCAGGGAGAAGCCCAACAGCTCCGCCCTGCTCTTGTAGGTGCCGTTGAACTGGTCCCACGACCTGCCCTTGGTGGAGCGGTCGAGGAACATCAGGTGCAGAAAGCCCACGTCCAGGCGGAGGGAGTCGGCCAGCTGGTAGGAGGCCCCGACGGACACCCCGCGGCGGCTGGCATCGGGCAGCAGGGGCGAGACCATCTCCACCGGTACGGGCGTTTCGTCGTACAACGCCCCCAGCTGGAAGGCCAGCTTGTCGTTCGCCTTCATCTCGAACCCCAGGCGGTACGAGCTGGAGTCATCGTAGTTCTCCGGGCGCACCTGGGAGAACTGCGGGTAGTCCGGGAACACCATGGGGAAGGTGTCGAAGCTGGACCAGCCGATGCGCACCCAGTTGAACTCCACCCCCACCTTCTCGTCCCGCCAGGCCAGACCCACCCGGGACTCCGCCGGGAAGGTGATCTCGCTGGTGACCCTGGGGGTCGAGTTGAAGGGCAGCATGCCCGCCACGATGGAGTCGAAATCCTGCTGACCCGTGCGGATTTGCGTGAACCTGGCCTTGCCCTCGGCGTCCAGCTCCACCCGCGAACGGTAGGAGACTCCCAGGGAGAACCCTCCTCCCAGCTTCCACAGCAGCGCCGCGTTCCACCCCCACGCCTGCTCGTTGGAGGCCGCCAGGTTGACGCTGGCCACATCGGTCATCACCTGGGTGTAGGGGTTGATCACCCCCACGGCGCGCCACATGTCCAGATCCACCAGGAAGAGGTCCGCCCCCACCGCCACCGCCAGGTTGTTGCCCAGGCGGTACGCGAAGTTGGGGTTGATGTTGTACACCTGCAGGTCGATGCGGCGGCTGACGTAGCGACCCGCCCAGTTGTCCGGCCAGGTCGTGCCCAGGCCGAAGGGGGCGTAGACCCCCAGGCCCCAGCCGGCCCGCTCACCCAGCTTGCCGGTGGCGTACAGGTGAGGCGGATAAAAGATGCGACTGTCCATCTCCGCCTTGTACCCCCTCCCGGGGTAGGGGCTGTCCCCGTACACCTTGGAGTCGAACGAGATGCCGTAGACGCCGGCGGAGAGGCTGGTGCCTTCCAGAAAGGCGAGCCCCGCCGGGTTGTAGTACACCGCCGTGGGGTTGTCGGCCGTCGCTGCGAAGGCGCCGCCCAGAGCCACCGCCCGGGCGCCGTGCTCGTACAGCGAGAAACCGGCCCCCCACGCCAGAGCCGGGGCCAGCGCCACCACCCCGGCGAGTACCAGAAAGCGTCTCATAGCTGTTCCTCCTTCCCTTCCTCCGGCCTTCAATCGGCCACGCGGGCTGCGTTGCTTCACTGTACAAGCGCACCCCTGCCTCGTCAATGCCAGAAGGGCTCGCCAACAACTGCGAGAACCCTGGCCGGGTGCGTACCAGTCCTGGTGCCTCGAGGGGGTGGTGCAGCTGGGGGATACGGCAGCTGGAGCACCCATCGCCGTTCCCAGATCGTGGGGCCGGGAATGGCGGGGGAGGGTGACCCGTTTCGAGAGGTCGGCATGCCGGAACCTGCAAGCCCTGGCAGCGCCCCACCCGCGGCGCCCGCAGGCGAGTTTGCCTTTGGCTCCTTCCTGCTCTCTCCCTCTCGCTTCGAGTTGTGCCACCAGGGACGTCCCCTCAAGCTGGAGCCACGGGTCCTGG
Source organism: Acidobacteriota bacterium (assembly GCA_039961755.1). GTDB lineage: Bacteria > Acidobacteriota > Thermoanaerobaculia > Thermoanaerobaculales > Thermoanaerobaculaceae > CALEVZ01. The sequence continues at coordinate 6,066 of JABRVY010000530.1, forward strand.
AGCTTCTGGTGTACCTGGTGCGCCACCGCCAGCGGGTGGTCAGCAAGGACGAGCTCGTGGCCCGGGTGTGGCAGGTGGAGTACGCCAGCGACGCGGTCCTCACCCGCGCGGTGGCCCAGGCGCGGCGCGCCCTCTCCCACGACGGCGGCGGGGCCGCCTACATCCAGACGGTGCACGGACGGGGCTACCGGTTTGTCGCCGCCGTGGAGGAGATCCCCGACCCGAGTCCTCCGCCTGATGTCTCCGTGTGCGAGCAGGGCAGGGGACCGGCGCCGGGGACCGGAGACCAAGCCCGACCGGCGGCCAACTCCAGGAGACGACCTTTCCTCGGCCCCGGCCGGCGTGCGGTAACCCTGGGCGGGGCGGCACTCCTCCTGGCGGGTCTTGGGGTGTCGGCCAGTTTCCTCTGGCGCAACGGGAGCGCTGCTTTAGGGCGTCCCATCACGCTGGTGGTTCCGCCATTCCTGGTGGCCGGGGGAGACACCGAGCTGGAAATTGCCGCCTCGACCCTGCGCCACTTCCTTCTGCGTCGCCTCGAGGAGGATCCCCACCTCAGGGTGCTGGAGGGCGAGCCGCAGGAACCCCCGTGGGGCCGGTGGGGCAGCGCGGCGCAGGCCGAGCCTCCCCATGTCCTGGCGGGGACGGTGAACACCGGGCGAACCGGCTGGGGGGTGGTGGAACTCAAGGTGCACCAGCGGCGGGACAACGCTCCCCCGCTCATGTCCCCGGTGGGGGTGTACGACTTCCCCCTCCTGGCGCGGGCCAGCGGGCTGAGCGCCTTCGTGGAGCGCCGGGACCCCATTGTGGCCGCGGCCTACCACGACATCACCGCGGCGCTGGCATCTCACCCCGCCTCCCCGGTGCGCGGGGTGGACCGGGACACCTTGCACCTCCTGCTCCTCGCCCACGACCACCTGCAGCGGGGGGGAGGGGAGGTGGAAACTGCCCAGCGCCTGCTGGAGCAGGTGCTGGAGCGCGACCCCACCTTCGCCCAGGGGTGGATCACCTACGGTTGGACGCTGTACTCCCTCGGCTCCTTTTCTGGACGGGGAGGGAACCACTACCGCCTGGCGCTGGCGGCCGCCGAACGCGCCCGCACCCTCAAGCCCCAGGCGCACCAGCCCTACGTCATTGCCGCCCTGGTGGAGGTGGAGACGGGGCACGCCGAGATCGCCTACGCCCACCTCCTGGAGGGCCTGGAACGCCTGCCCGAGGAGCCGGCCCTGCACTACTTCGCCTCCTATGTGTTGCGCTACGCCGGCATGCTCTCCGCCTCCCGGCAAGCGCTGCAGCGGGCCCTGGAGCTCGACCCCCTGGTGATGGTGCGGAACGGGGGCGCTCCCAATACTTTCCTCTATTTGCATGAGATGGAGAGGTTCGTGGCCTCGCTGCCGGGCCTGCCCACCCCCTTGAACCTGTTTTACCAGGGGTTCGCAGGGTTTCTGATGGGCGAGGAGGCGGCCCACCGGGAGGCCCTGCAACAGGCCTTCCAGCTGTCCACCTCGGATCAGTTCAGCCGCCTGGCCGCCGCTCTGCTGGCGCTGGAGGAGGGACGCCGGGGGGACGTCCTCACGGTGCTGCGCCAGCTGCAGCTGCAGCGCCGGGCCCTGGACGCCGGGGACGGGGAGTTCACGTACAAGATCGCGCAGCTGGCCGCCCTCGCCGGAGAAGGGGAGTTTGCCCTGCAGTGTCTGCGAGAAGCCGTCGAGCAGGGGTTCTTCTGCCCCCCCTGCCTTGCTGACCCCACCCTCCGCTCCGTGTCTGCCCGCTCCACCGCTCGCGCCCTCCTGGCCGCCGCCGTGGAGCGCCAGAGCGCGTTTGCCGCCCGTTTCGGCCTGCCCCTCACCGAGGTGGATCGGGCCGCTCCCCCCGCCACCTGAGCCCGCCTGGATCCCGGGCCACCCGGCCGGGTCGAGGCCACCCACCGCAGCCGCCACTCCCCGCACGACCGCCAGGCGGCCGTGTCGCCGAGCGCC
>JABRVY010000531.1:0-1458 GCA_039961755.1 Acidobacteriota bacterium
GATGGGACCCTGTGCCGGGCGGCGGGGGTGCATTGCCTCCCGGAGGACCGGGTGATCCTCACCGACGCCCGCGACCTGGACCGGCCGGGGGAGGCGGCGGCGGTGGCCTTCTCCCGCCTCACCCACCTGCCGCAGGTGGGGGCCCTGCGGGAACTGCCCCTGGGGGACGGCCCCCTGTGGGTGCACTGGGACACTGACGTGCTCACCCCGGCGGCGGCCCCCGCCCAGAACTACCCGGCCCCCGGTGGACCCACGCCGGAGGAGCTGGCCGGGGTGTTCCGACACCTGCGCGCCAGCGGGCGGGTGGTGGCGGTGTCGGTGTCGTGCTGGAACCCCGCCCTGGACGCAGGTTGCAGCACCGAGCGGGTGTGCCTGGATCTCCTGGAGGAGCTCCTGGGCCGGTGAGGGGCGCTCGGTCAGCGCATCGGCCGGATGCGCACCTCGATCCCCGGCGTGTCCCCGAGCAGCTCCACCAGGCGTTGGGGGTCGGTGTCCCCGTAGTGGTAGGGGTAGAGGAGGCGCGGCCGCATGGCCCGCGCCAGGTCGGCCACCATCTCGGGGGTCATGGTGTAGGGCAGGTTCATGGGCAAGAAGGCGATATCGATCCCTTTCAGCGCCTTCAACTCGGGGACGTTTTCCGTGTCCCCGGCCACCAGCACCTCAAGCTCGCCGAAGGTCAGCACGTACCCGTTACCCTCCCCTCGGGGGTGGTACGGCCGGCCGTCATCGCGCCGATGCACCAGGTTGTAGGCGGGCACGGCGGTGACCGTCACCCCCGCAGCGCTGCGGGTCTGGCCGTTGGCGAGGATCACCGCGTTCTCCACCTTGCCCTCGCAGCTCGGCGAGGCGATCACTTCGGTGGCCGGGGTGCGCACCGCCGCCAGGGCCTTGGGGTCCAGATGGTCGCCGTGGGCGTGGGTGATGAGGACGAGGTCGGCCCTGGGCAGGGTGGCGTAGTCGGCGAGACGGCTCCACGGGTCCACGTGGATGACCTTACCCTGCCAGGCGAACATCAGGGTGCCGTGGCCGATGAAGGTGATACCAAGCTCCCCCTGCGGGGTGGGGATGACGTCGCGGGCCGGCTGCGCCGGGGCGAGGGCGGCGGTCAGCAGGGCGGTGAGGGTGACGATGGCCAGACGCATGCAAGCCTCCCGGGCGCGCCCATACGGCGCGCCGCCTCTACCGTAGCGCCGCCGGGGGAGGGGAGCAAGGCGGCGGTTGACCCCCGTCCCGGCGGGGCTAGACTGGGTGCCATGACGCGACGTTCTTGGCTCGCGCCCGGGAGCCTGGGGCGCACTGTGGCGGTGGCGCTGATGGGAGCGCACCTCGTGCTGGCCGTGGGTGGCTGCGTGTCGGTGAAGACCGGCGCCCCTCGCCCCGGCGCAGCCGGCCCGCGACGTCATCCCCACCCCGCAGGGGGAGCTTGGTATCACCTTCATCGGCCACGGCACCCTGATG
>JABRVY010000532.1:0-39295 GCA_039961755.1 Acidobacteriota bacterium
CGCCGTGAGGGTGTGGGGAGCCACCTCGTTTGGCGGGTTGGAGCCCACCGTCATGCTGCGCATCGTGGTGCCCGCGGTGACTGCCACGGTGCTGGGGTGCGAATTCATCCTGGCCAGTTTTTTCCTTTCGGTGTTGCGCCTGAAGAGGAGCTAGAGCGCGTGGGGGCCGCGCCTTACACCTCCCGCGCCACCCCGAGGAGGAGAGAGTGCTAGAGGCGGCCCTGGAGCTGGCCGGTGCCACCGTTCTGGCTGCGGTCCTGATCGCCGTCGGGAAACGGGTCTGTACCATGTGCCGCTGGCCTCTGGCCGCCAGCCTCCAGGTGGGCAGTCACTTTCTCCTGGGCGCCGGGGTGCTCAGCGGGCTGCTGACCGCTGCCGGGCTGGCCGGCGTCCTCACTCGGGAGGTGAGCGTGGGGTTGGTCGCGGGGTCAGCCCTGCTGGGTCGCTGGCGACGCTGGCGGTGGCCGGTGCCGTGGACCCTGCTGGTGCTGGCGGTACCCCTGGTGCTGCTGCTGCCCGTGGCCCTGGCGCCGCCGTTCTTTTACGACGCCCTGGTGTACCACCTCGGCTTGCCCTGGCAGGCGCTGCTGGAGCGGGGCTGGCGGCCACACCCGGAGAATCTCTACGCCACCATGCCGCCGCTGGCCCAATCCCTGGCGTTGCCGCCGCTGGCGGTGGGGTGGGAACGGGTGCCGGCGCTGCTGCACCTGATGAGCTTCTTCGCCGCCTCACTGCTGGTGTCCGGGCTCGCCAGATCGCTGGGCGCGCCGCGGTGGGCCGCGGTGGGCGCGGGTGCTGCCCTTCCCATTCTGCCGATTTTGGTGGTCATGCCGGCGTTTCCGGCCGCCGAGGGGTGGGGGATCGCTGGTGTCGTGGGGGCAGCTGCCGTCGCCCTGCGGTCTCGGATTCGCCCTCGCACCGCCGCCCTGGCTGCAGCCCTCGCCGGCATCGCCGCCGCCAGCCGTGCCCAGGTGGCGCCGCTGGCGGTTGCCTTGACGCTGGTGGCGATCGTGCGGGTACACCCGCTTCGGCGGCGGCTGATCGTCGGAGGGGTGGCCTTGCTGGCGTCCTCGCCCTGGTGGCTGAAGAATCTGTTGCTACTTGGGGCGCCCCTGGCGCCGCTGGGCTGGCGGGTGGGCGGGCAGGAGGCGTTGTGGCAGGACGGACGGGCGGCGCTGGCGATTGCCGGCTCGCCGGCGCAGGCCGCAGGGATCATCCTTGCGGGGGTGTGGCCCGGCGCCTGGTACGTGGTGGCCTTGGCGTTCTGCCTGGCGCTTCCCCGCGGCCATGGCAGGGGAGCCGGGCGAGGGCTACTGGCCGGAGTGGCGCTGGTGGGGCTGGGAGCCTGGGCGCTCCTCGCCGCGGTGCCCCGCTACCTGGGTGCCACCACCGCGCTGCTGCTGGCGTTTTCGGCTCCCACTGCGCGCCGGCCGGCGGGTCGCTTCGTCTATTCGGCCATCCTCGTCGCCACCGCTCTCCAGGGGATGCTGGGAACCACCAACCTGGTGGCGCGGCTCGGGGGTCCGGGGCTGCCGGCAGAAGACCCGGGCGAGGTGCGCCAGCGGCTGGTGGTCAACGACCCCTCCCCGGCGTTCGCCGCCGCCGGGGGATTGCCCGCGACCGCGCGGGTGCTGTTCGTCGGGGAACCACGCGGGTATGCCTTCCCCCGGCGCTTCGTCGCCCCGTCCTATTACGACAGTTCTCCCTTGGCGGAGGTGGTCGAGACGGCCGGCGCCCCTGGCGACATCGTTCGGTGGCTGCACGGTCGAGGTTTCACCCACCTGCTCGTCAACTGGCCCGAACTCCAGCGTCTGGCGCCAGGGTATCCCGTCGCGCCCTGGCGCAGCGAGGAGGGCAGGAGGGCTTTCCTGCACTTCAGGGCCGGGCTGGGGCCACCGGTGGTGGCGGAGTCGGGAGTGGAAATCTATAGTCTCGCCCGATGATGGGGACGTGGGGCAATTGACGGCACCGATCGGCGGCCGGGACCTGGGGTCAGGGATCGACGCCGGTGGGGCCGATGCAGGAGACCATGGGGATCTTCGAAGCGGTCCACGAACGCTGGGGGATTGACCGTCGTGCCCGGGTACTGGCCGGGCAGCTGGCCACGCTTCTCCCCAGCGGTGGACGGATTCTCGATGTGGGCACGGGGTCGGGAAAACTCGCCCGGCTGGTGCAGCTGTCCCGCCGCGAACTCCACATCGTCGGAGTTGACGTCTGGCTTGCGCGCTGCCCGCTGATGCCAACCGCCCTGTTCGACGGCTGGCGGTTGCCCTTTCCTGATGGGTCCTTCGACGCGGCCATGCTGGTGGATGTGCTCCACCATGCCGACAACGCCCGCGCCCTTCTGGGCGAGGTGGTGCGCGTGAGTCCCTCGGTGATCCTCATCAAGGACCATCTCAGGGAGGGCTTGGGAGCGCAGTTGACCCTGGCGTTCATGGATCGCGTGGGGAACGCCAGGTTCGGGGTAGCCTCTCCCGGACACTACCTCGATCGCGGTGAGTGGATGGAGCTCTTTCGGCTCGCCGGACTGAGGGTGACCTCCTGGAATGAAGACCTCCGGATATACCCGAAACCCCTCGACTCGCTGTTCGGGCGATCCCTCCATTTCCTCGCGCAGCTGTCCTCGAGCTAGCCGCGAGCCCCCGCGTTCCCCTCGGCGACCCGATGTTCATTGACAGCCCCCGGTTTCTGTGCTAAAAACCGCCTTCCCCGGCGGTTTCGGGTCGAAGGGGAGTGTGCGTATGTACGCAATTGTGGAAGCAGGGGGCAAGCAGCACCGGGTGGAGGTCGGCCAGCGCCTCGCCGTGGAGCGGATCTGGAGTGATGTGGCTCCCGGGAGCGAGGTGGTTTTCGAGCGGGTGCTGATGGTGCGCAGCGACGACCAGGTCAAGCTGGGCAAACCGGTCGTCGATGGGGCGCGCGTGCGGGCCACTTTGATGCGCCCCCTTCGCGGCGACAAGGTGATCATCTTCAAGAAGAAGCGGCGCAAGGGATATCGCCGCACCACCGGGCATCGACAGAACTACTTCGAGGTTCGGATCGACGCCATCGAGGCGTAGGGAGGCAAGATGGCGCACAAGAAAGGGCAAGGCTCTTCTCGCAACGGTCGCGATTCCCACGCCCAGCGGCTGGGGGTCAAGCGCGGCGACGGCCAGCTGGTGAAGGCGGGAACCATCCTGGTGCGGCAGCGGGGAACTCGCTTCAAGCCGGGCGCCCACGTGGGCCGCGGCAGCGACGACACGCTCTTCGCTCTGGTCGAGGGCCGCGTCCGCTTCCGCGACCGCGGCCGCATGGGGCGTTTCATTCTCATCGAGCCGGCGGCGTAGGGTCATCCTGCCGCTCCCCCAGTAGATGTTTCTCGACGAGGTACGTCTCACTGTCAAGGCCGGAGACGGTGGGCGAGGGTGCGTCTCGTTTCGCCGCGAAAAGTACGTGCCGCGCGGCGGTCCCAACGGTGGCGACGGCGGTGACGGCGGCGATGTGGTGGTGCGGGCGGACAGGCATTTCTCCACGCTGGCGCACCTTTATGGGCGTCATCACGTGCGCGCCGGGCGGGGCGAGCACGGGCGGGGGTCCAATCAAGGCGGCGCCGCCGGCGCCTCGGCGGAGATCGTCGTGCCCCCGGGCACGGTGGTGCGTGATCAAGACAGCGGTGCCATCCTCGCCGACCTGGTGGAGGCGGAGGCAACCGTGGTGATCGCCCGGGGAGGGCGAGGTGGGCGCGGCAACCAGCACTTCGCCACCCCCTCCCGGCAAGCGCCGCGCTTTGCCGAGCCCGGCACCCCCGGCGAGGAACGCCGCGTCGTTCTGGAGCTCAAGCTGATCGCCGATGTGGGGCTGGTGGGGTTCCCCAACGCCGGCAAGTCGACCTTGCTGGCCCGGGTGTCGGCGGCTCGCCCCAAGATTGCCGACTACCCCTTCACCACCCTGACGCCCCATCTGGGGGTGGTGGTGCGCGATGGCGGAGAGCGGTCGCTGGTCTTCGCGGATATTCCTGGACTAATCGCCGGGGCGCACGCCGGCGCCGGGCTGGGGCACCGGTTCCTGCGCCACATCGAGCGGTGCCGGGTTCTGCTGCACCTCGTCGACCTGGCCGCGGGCGTCTCGGTGGAGGAGCAGGTGCTGGTGCTGCGGGGCGAACTGGAACAGTACGATCCCACCCTGCCGCAGCGCGCCGCGCTCCTGGTGGGGACCAAGCTCGATGCCATTTCCTCCCCGGCGGTCCTGGAGGAGCTGGCAGGCGTCGCCAGCCGGCTGGGGATGCCGTGGCGGGCCATCTCGGCGGTGAGCGGGCAGGGCCTGGATGAGATGCTGGAGGAGGTGTTCCGATTGGCAGCGGAGCTGGCGTGAGACGGCTGGGTATCTTCGGAGGTACCTTCGACCCCATTCACTTCGGTCACCTCCTGCCGGCGCTCGAGGTGCTCAGGGTCTTCGCCCTCGACACGGTGGTGTTCGTGCCGGCCGCCGCGCCGCCCCACAAGCTCAAGGAGCCCGTGACCTCGTTCGCCCACCGGTTCGCCATGCTGGCCCTGGCCACGGCTCCGTACGAAAGCTTCGTGTTGTCCGATCTCGAGTCCACTCGCAGCGGGCCGTCCTTCACGGTGGACACTCTGCGAGAAGTCCGCGCCGGCTGGGGCGCCGAGCAGCTCTTCTTCATCATGGGTAGTGATTCTCTCGCCCAGATCACCACCTGGTACCGCTGGCCGGAGTTGGTGGAGCTGGCCCATCTGGTGGTGCTGCGCCGCGAGCCTCACTGGGGGGCCGAGTTGGAGCGTCACGTCCCAGATCTGCTGCGCCCACGGCTGCGGCTCGTGGTACCGCCCTGGCCCGCTGATCTGGCCGTGAGCGGAGTCGGAGGGTCGGTCTTCTTGCTGGAAAACGAACCGTACCCAATTTCGGCCACGGTGATCCGGCGGCGCCTGCAGGCGGGGGAAGAGACGGACGATGTGCTGCCGCCCCAGGTGAGCCGCTACGCGCTCAAGAACCGGGTGTATCATCGAGGCGAACGTGACGACTGATCAAGGCGTGTGGAGCTGGGTGCGTCTGGCGCTGTCGGCGCTGGAGGCCAAGAAGGCGTTTCACGTGACGGTTCTGGACGTGGCGTCCCACACCTCGATTGCCGATGCCTTCGTGATCTGTTCCGTGGGCTCCCTGCGGCAGGCGCAAGCGGTGGCGGATGAGGTGGGACGGGTGCTCAAGGAGGGCGGTCTGCGCCCGCTGGCCGTCGAGGGGTATACCCACGGCGGGTGGATCCTGATGGACTACGGGGACTTCCTGCTGCACATCTTCGATGAGGAGCGCCGCGCCTTTTACGCTCTGGAACGGCTGTGGGGAGACGCGCCGGAGGTTTCGGCGCTGCTGCGCACCGGCTGACCGTGCGAGCGCTCCTGGCCACTGCAAGTCCGGCTGCAGAAGCGGTGGTCAAGACTCTCACGCGCCTGGCGGCAACCGATCTCAGCCTGCTGCTGGAGGGTGAAACCGGCTGCGGGAAATCGCTGCTGGCGGAGAGGATTCACCGGCGCTCGCGACCCAGGCGGCCGCTCGTCGTGGTGGACTGCGGCGCGCTGCCCGCCAGTCTGGCCGCGGTGGAGCTGTTCGGGCACGCTCCGGGCGCCTTTACGGATGCCACGCGGGGTCGGCGAGGGTGGCTGGAACAGGCCGGGGAGGGCACGGTGGTGTTCGACCGCATCGAGGCGCTGGCACCGGAGGTTCAGGTGGCGCTGCTGCGCACCCTGGAGGAGCGACGTTTCTTTCCGGTGGGGGGGGTGGCGGCGCGTCCCCTGCGGGCCCGGGTGCTGGCCACGGCCACCGACGCGGTGGCAGAGAGCCTGGAAAGCGGGCGGCTGCGTCGCGACCTGTACCACCGACTGGCGGGGTACCATGCCCTCATTCCGCCGCTGCGGGCCCGCCGGGAGGATATCGTGCCCGCCTCTGCAGCCTACCTGCGCCGCCAGGGGCGAGAGATGAAAACGGCGTTCACCCTCCACCCGGAGTGTGCTGAACTGATGTTGAGCTACCCCTGGCCGGGGAATTTTCGCGAGCTGGAAGCGGCTCTGCAGCGCGGCTGCCTGAGCGCGGCGGCGGGGCTCATCCTGCCCCATCACCTCGGGCTTCCCCCGGACGGCTGGGAGCGTGTAGCCGCGTGGGCGGGACAACAGCGTCGCTCCCTGGCCGAGGTCACGCGGTCCTACGCCCTGTGGGTGCTGGCGGAGGAGGGTGGCAATGTGTCGCGGGCGTCGCGGGTCCTCGGGGTGTCCCGCCGGACGTTGATCCGCTGGCGGTCCCAGCCGGATGGGTGAGATCCTCCTTGCCTGGGTGGGGCGAGCCGGCGAGCCGGAGTGGGAGACTCTCTCGCACGGTTACGCGGAGCGCATCCGTCGCTTCGTGCGCCTCGATGTGGTGCGGGTTCGCCCCGAGGCGGGGCGGGAGCAGGACCCGGAACGGGCGCGAGTCCGGGAGGGGGAGCGCCTGCTGGCACTCCTGCGGCCGGCAGATCGGCTGGTGGCGCTGGATGAGGGTGGGGAGCAGCTGACGACCGAGCAGCTGGCCGCCTCGGTGGCGGCGTGGCTGGGCTCGGGGCGGGTGGTGATGGCGATCGGCTCGGATCTGGGTCTTTCCCCCGCGGTGCGGGCGCACGCCCAGCATCTGCTCGCTCTCTCCCGGCTGACGCTCCCCCACGCCCTCGCCCGGGTGCTGCTACTGGAGCAGCTCTTTCGAGTCCTCGATCTCAACGCTGGCGGTGCCTACCACCGCGGCCATAACGCGAAGAGAGGGGTGAGGTATAATTCGCCGCCAGGGAGGCAGCGGTGAGTCAGACGCTGGATCTGGAGGCGATCAGGGAGCACCTGGAGGCCAAGCGCCGGGAGTTGCTCGCGGGGGTCAGCCGCGCCCGCCAGGTCACCAGCGAGGAAAGCGAGGCGGGGGCGCCCGATATCGCTGACCGTGCCACCAGCGCATTCCAGCGCGACTTCTCCTTCTACGTCTCGGAGAACGAGGCGCGCATGCTGCGCCTGATCGAGGAAGCGCTGGCGCGGCTGCAGAACGGCCGCTATGGACTGTGTGTGAGCTGCTCGCAACCCATCGAGGCACCGCGTCTCGAGGCGCTCCCCTGGGCTCGGCACTGCATCGCCTGTCAGGAGCTGCAGGACCGGGGTGAGCTCTGACGGCTCGTCTGCTCGCCCTCCTCGCCTGCCCCGACGACTACCTGTTGGAGATCGAGCGGATCGCCGTGGAAACCCGGTGGACGTCCGCTCATCCGGGTGGTGAGCTGAAGCGTCTCGATACCGCCGAGGTGGATCGCCTGGCCGGCGAGCTGGCCTCGCCGTCGTTGTTCGCGGCGGAGCGCTTGCTGGTGGTGCGCGACGCCTCGGCGGTGCTGGAGGGGAAGGAACGGGGAAGGGGCAAGGAGGCGGCAGAGGCTCTCCTCGCCTGCCTGAAGAGCTCCTGGGACCGGGATACCTCGCTGCTGCTGTGCGTGGCCTCCAGCAGCGAGCCGCGGGGGGCTCTGGCCGACTACGTGCGGGCCCACGGCACCCTTACCTGGCTACCGTTGCCGGCCCCGCCGAAACCCTGGGACGATGTGCGCCTCTCCGGGGAGCAGCGCCGCACCCTGGAGAGGCTGCTCGAGCGCACCGTACCGCCCATCCTGGCGCATCCAGAGGTGGTGGAGGTGCTACTCGACCACTTCGGCTTCAAGCCTCGCCAGCTGGTGCAGGCGGCGGAGCGAGTGCTCCTCGCCGGGCAGCCGGATGCACAGGAGCTGCGTGCGGAGCTGGGGCCTCCGGAGCGGTCCATCGAAGAGCTGGAAAAGGCGCTGCTGGAGCGGAACGGGGAACGGCTGGCGCACTTTCTGGCGGTGTTGTCGGCGGGAGGTGAGCTGGTCAACTGGCGGGGGGAGCGTATCTCCCCGGGGGGAGTGGCCGCGGTTCTCGGCGCCACCCTCCACCGGCTGCTGCGAAACGCCCTGGCCATGCGCGAAGTCGCCCGCCGGGCGGGCCTGGCCAGCGAGCTGGACCTCAGACGATGCGCCGCCCCGCGTTGGTACGCGACGACCTTCCAGAAGCGACTTCACCCACTGCTGGAGCGGCAGATCGAGGCGGCGGCGGGGTGCGAGCTGGCTGACGCCTCGGTCTGGCAACGCCACCGCGCCTTCAAGATGGCCGCTGCCTACTCCGACGGCGAGCTGCGACGGGCACTGGCCGCGCTCTCCCGCGCGATTCCCGAGCGCGAGCGGGAGGGCAGCACCGCCCTCGCCATCTTCGCCCAGGTGCTGCTGGGGATGGTCATTCCTCGACCAGCAGTAGCTGATAGAGCTGGCGGCGGGGAATCCCCAACCGTCGGGCCACCTCCCGTCGGGCCTCGGCCAGGGAAAGCCCTCGGGCCAGGCCGTCCTCCAGCAGCCGGCGGGCCGTCTCGGGGGTGGCCTCGCCGCTGACCGCAGCGGTGGGGGGGCCCACCACCAGGGTGTACTCCCCCCGGGGAGCACGTGCCTCCGCCGAGCCGGCCAGCTCGGCCAGCGGCGCCAGCAGGCAGCGTTCGTGTACCTTGGTGAGCTCGGCCAGCAGCGCCGCCGGTCGAGCTTCTCCCAGCGCGGCGGCGCAGTCGGACAGCTCGGCCGCCAGCCGGTGGGGAGAAAGAAAGAGCACCAGGGTGTGGGGAAGGGAGGCTGCCTGGCCGAGGAGGCGGCGGCGTGTTCCCGCCGTGGGGGGCAGGAACCCCAGGAAGGTGAACGGCACGGGGGGGAGCCCGGCCACCGAGAGAGCCGTGACCACGGCGCTGGGACCGGGCACCGCCTGGACCAGGATGCCGAGCTCACGGCACCGGCGCACCAGGCGGAACCCCGGGTCGGCGAGCAGGGGCGTGCCCGCATCGCTGACCAGCGCCACCCGCGCGCCTTCTTCGATGAGAGCCACGACGCGCGCCTGCACGCGCTGTTCGTTGTGCTCGTGGAAGGATCTGGCGAGCGTGCTCAGGCCGCAATGGGCCAGCAGCTTGCGCACTCGCCGGGTGTCCTCGGCGAGGATGAGATCGCTGTCAGCGAGGGCCGCGCGGGCGCGCGGCGAGAGGTCGTCCAGGTTACCGATGGGTGTGGCAACCACCCGTAAACACCCGCGCTTTTCCTCCGGTGGAGGAGCTTGCCGCGGAGACAGCTGCCGCGTCATGGCTCCGGGTTGCGGGGGAGGATGCGGTCGATGTTGATGGCCGAGGCGGAGACCCGCGCCACCACCGTGGGACGCCACTTGAAGCGGTTGCGCCGGTACAGGGCCAGCACGTGGTCCACCAGGCAGGGATCGAATCCCGCCGCCACCAGCCGGGAGGCGTCCAGCCCGGACTCGTGGTGGGCCCACAGGATGGGATCGGCGTCCCGGTAGTCAAAGCCCAGCTCCCCGGCGTCGGTCTGGCCCGGCCAGAGATCGGCGGTGGGGGGTTTGGTGGTCACCTCCTCGGGAAGCTCCAGGTAGCTGGCGAGGGCAAAGACCTGGGTCTTCCAGAGGTCGCCCAGCGGCTGCACCGAGGCGGCCGAGTCCCCGAAGAGCGTCGAGTACCCCAGGAGGATTTCCGACTTGTTACTGGTGCCCAGGACCAGCGCCGGCAGCGTGCGGGCGCGGTCGAACAGCGCGAGCATGCGCAGGCGCGCCAGCAGGTTGCCGAAGCGCAGGCGGTCCTCGCCACACCCCAGCAGCTCGGCCAGCTGCCGGGCGGGCTGCGACAGGTCGCGCACTTCCAGGGCCACGCCGAGACGCTCCGCGACCAGGCGGGCGTCGGCCAGGCTACGGGGATCCGAGGATGGCCCGGGAAGGGCCATGGCGATGACGCCGGGAGCCCCCACCGCTCGCACCGCCAGCGCCGCCGCCACGGCGGAGTCGATGCCGCCCGACAGCCCGACCACGTAGCCGGTGAGTCCGGAGGCGGCCAGCTCCTCGGCCAGGAAGCTCTGCAACGCCTCGGCCAGCAGGGGCAGGTGGAGGGCGGGAAGCTCACGCACCGGCGTTCTCCAGCGCCGCTCGCCAGAGCTCGAAACGCTCCATGCGCGGAACGGGAACGAGGGTGCGCGCCCACGCCACCGCCGGCCGGGAAAACGGCGCCACCAGCACGGTTTCCCGACAGGCGGGCGCCGCCTCCACGAGGCTCGAGCCGCGCGCATCCACCGCCCAGGAACCGCCACCGAACATCACCCCCTCCTCCCACCCACAGCGGTTGGCGAAGTACACCGGCGTCACCGAGGTGATGGCCATGGCTCCCACCAGCCAGTGCCAGCGCCGGGCGCCGGCGGGAACGGGGCTGTCCTCGATCTCCGAGGGGCCTCCGGCGACGACGATGAGGGCATCCACCGGGGGGTGGCTCAAAAAGACGCTGGAGGAGAGGTGCCAGGCGTCCTCGCAGATGAGGACGCCGAAGGTGCCCAGGCTGCAGGCGAGCGGCTCCAGCCGCCGGCCGGCGACGAAGAAGCGCCCCTCATCGAACATGCCATAGGTGGGCAGGTAAAGTTTGCGGTGAATGCCGCACACCTGCCCCCCCTCCAGCAGCACCGCGGCGTTGGAGATTCCTCCTCCGGTCTCGCGCAGCGGCAGCCCGACGAGGATGGCGAGGTCGCGGCTGGCCTCCCGCAGGGGCGCCAGCAGCGGGTCGCCCAGCGTCATCGCCGCCTCGGCGACGCCGTGGCTGAGCAGGTAGCCCGACAGTGAAAGCTCCGGGAAGACCACCAGCCGCGCCCCCGCGCTCTGTGCCTGGGAAATGGCCTCCAGGTGGCGCCGGAGGTTGTGGCGCGGCTGCCCGGGCCGGGTGGCGATCTGGGCGAGCGCCACCGGGAATTCATCGGCCGCCGGCGGGATGGTCTCCAAGGTAAGGGAAGTGTAGCATGGAGGGGTGATTGCATTGCTACTGGCAGTCTCCCTGCTTGCCCAGATCGAGGTGGAGAGGGTGGTGGCGGTGGTCAATCGCACGCCCATCCTGGCCTCCGACGTGGAGCTGGTGGAGCTGGCCGGCCTCGTTCCCCGCTCGGCGGGGGAGGATGACGTCGCCTACCGCCGGGCGGTGACCGAAGCGCTCATCGCCCTGTCGCTGCGCTGGCAGGATCTGGATCGCACCGGCCTGGCGGCGCGCATCAGACCGGATCTGGAGGCGGCGTGGGCCGCAGTGGTGGCCCGGGCGGGCGGCGAGGAGGTGTTGGCGAAAAAACTCGCCGCTGCCGGTCTGCCGGAGTCACTGCTGCGGGACATGGTGCGCCGCATGGCAACGGTGGAGGCGTACGCCGCCGAGCGCTTCGGGCCGTTCGTCCGCCCCGCGCCCCAGGAGATCGAGACCGCCTACGCCACCGAGCTGGCGCCGGCCCTGGCCGAAAAGGGCAGCGAAGCGCCGCCGCTGGAGGAGGTGCGGTCGCAGCTGGAGGCATTGCTGCGGCAGCGCAAGCTTGCGGCGGAGATCGATCGGTGGACCTCCGAGCTGGCCGCGCGCGCCCGCATCCAGCGTCACGACTCTTCCAGGTGACGCGCCAGGCTCAGGCCTTCCAAGACCGCTCGCACGTAGGTGGAGGTTTCCTGATAGGGGATGGCAGCGGCGAAGGTGATGTCGTCGCAGTCCGCCCCGAGAACGGCCAGCCAGCTCTCCACCACCCCATCCCCGGCGTTGTAGGCGGCGGCAATCACCGCCGGGCGAGGGCCGAAGCGCTCCTGCAGGCGCGCCAGCTCGCGGGCCGCCAGGGCCAGGGAGGGCTCCGGCCGCCACAGCTCCTCCTCGCTGGCACCCAGCCGCCGTGCCGTCTCGGGCATCAGCTGGGCGATGCCGCGGGCACCGGCGGGGGAGAGGGCGGCGACGTCGAAGCGGGACTCCTGGCGGATGACGGCGGCGAGGAGGGCCGGTGACACCTTGGCCTCGACGGCCGCCGTGACCACCCCCCGCACCAGCTCTGGGGGTAACAGGGTGCGCGTCACCGCCGCCGGGAGGAGCCCGGCCGGAAGAGCTCCGAGCCGCTGCCACACCCGCTCGCCGGCGGCCAGCGCCGCCGGGCCGTTGCCCCACGCCCCGAGGGCGGCGGCACTCCACGCCGCCTCCCGTGGCACCGCCGAGGGAAAACGACGGGCGAACAGGCGCGCCGCCTCGCGCTCCAGCCCCACCCTCACAAGGGCGTGGATCTCGGCGAGCAGCGTGGCCGGCTCCGGCGGCGGGTGGCCCAGGAGCTCCGCCCACTGGGGATCGCTGGCCAGGGCGGCGGCGAGCGCCGCCCGCGCCGGGCCAGGGCCGCGGCGGGAGGTCAGCTCGGCCAGGCGGCGAAGGTCTCTCTCTGCCTCCGGCTCACCGGCAGGGGGGTCGGCGAGCGGGGGCGGCAGCAGCAGGGCGAGCTCCCGCCAGTTCCCCGCCGCCGGGTCGGAGAGCAATGCGGCAACCTGCCGCCGAGCGTCCTGGGGACGCCCGGCCACAAAGTCGGCCACGGCAGTCAACAGGCGAGCTCGGGGCGAGCTGAGATCGGTACACGCCAGACAAGCACGCGCCTGCTCTTCCTGGGAGCGGGCCAGCCACACGGCGGCGAGGCGCTCGGCGGCCGGACCACGGGCGGTAGCGGGGGCGGCCGCCAGCGGCGCGCACACCCCGACGACGGCGCCGCGCATGATGGCCGCGCGCGCCACCCCTTCCCAGCCCGCCGGCACCGTGGGATCGGCCTGCCGCGCCAGCTCCCAGGCCACCCCCGCCGCCTCCCAGTCCTGCGAGAGTTCCCAGCAACGGGCCAGCTGTACGGCGGCGGCGTGTCGCTCGGCGGGGCTTCCGGCGGTGGCCACGGCGAGCTGGAAGGCGGCCGATGCCTCCCCCAGGCGACCCAGGCGGTACAGCGCCCGCCCGTGGAGGAAGGCGAACTGGTGACGCTGGTCCGGCTCCTGGGGCGGGGGGTGTCGGGCGAGCCACTCCTCCGCCTCCCGCCAGAACCCCGTCGCCAGTAGCGCTCGACCCACCAGCAGCTGGTTGCCCGACGACCGCTCCTCCCCGCCGGCCAGGAACCGGGCCACCCTCGCTGCCGGACCATCGTCGACCCGCTCGGTGAGCACCTGCAGAGCCAGGGCGCGGTCGCCCTGCCGCGTGGCGATGATGGCGTCCCGGAAGCGGCGCAGGGATGGAGCCAGGTACCGGTTTCTCTGCGCCTTGAGGGCCGCTGCCGGCAGTTCCTCCCAGGCCCGACGGAGGAGCGCGGCGGCCGCCCGCCGGATGCCCGCGTCCACGCCGTCCGCCAGGAGGGGCTCGACGACCGACCAGGGGTCCTCACCGAGGGCGAGGGCTGCCTCGGCGTTCTCGAGCCGCAGGGCGGGGGCGAGAGCGCCGGAGTGGGGCAGAGCGGCGCGGAGGATCTCGCGGGAGCGGGAGGGGTTGCCCAGGTGGCGCTCGGCCCGCGCGGCCGCCAGCGCCACCTCCGCGGGCCATGGCGTCGGGTGGGACGCCACCGCGCTGCGAACCTCGGCCCAGCGCGCCTCGCGCACGTGCGCGGCCAGTTCCCCGGTTTCGCTCGCCCGCGGCGAGTCGGCGGCGAGCGCCGCGACCGCCACCAGGGCCGGGGCCAGGAGCGAGATGGGCCAGGAGCCCGGTGGGCAGAGCCGCCGCACCATGGGCTCAGCCCGGGGGCCAGCGCATCGCTCGCCCGCCGAGGATGTGCAGGTGGAGATGAAAGACACTCTGGCCGGCGTTGGCCCCGCAGTTGGTGACGATGCGGTAGCCGGAGTCAGCGACCCCCGCCAGCCGGGCGGCGCGAGCGGCGAGAAGGAGAAGGTGGCCGAAAAGCTCGCGGTCCTCTGCAGTTCCCTCGGCAACGGAAACGACGTGTCGACGCGGGATGACCAGCAGGTGCACCGGAGCCTGCGGGTGGAGATCGTGGAAGACCACGGCCGCCTCGTCCTCGAGGACGACGCGCGCGGCGGCGCGACCCGCGGCGATCCGGCAGAAGATGCAGTCGCTCATGGTCGCTCCTCCCCTCACTGGAAGGGACCGGGGTTGAAGCGCTCCACCCGGGCGCCCAGCGTCCGGAGCTTGTCGTCCATCCGTTCATACCCGCGATCGAGGTGGTAGATGCGGTCGATGATGGTTTCTCCCTCCGCCACCAGGGCCGCCAGCACCAACGCCGCCGAGGCGCGCAGGTCGGAGGCCATCACCGCCGTCCCCTCGAGCCGGCTGGGGCCGGTGACCCGGGCGCAGCGGCCAGCTACCTCGATGCGGGCGCCCATCCGCTTGAGCTCCAGGACGTGCTGGAAGCGGTTTTCGAAGATGGCCTCGGTGATGGCGCTCTCTCCCTCAGCCTGGGTCATGAGGGTGAGGAACTGGGCCTGCAGGTCGGTGGCAAAGGCCGGGTACTCGGCGGTGGTCACCGAGACGGCGCGCAGCCGCTCCCTCTGGCCGGGAACGACGATGCAGTCGGTTTCCACCTCGAGTCGGGCCCCGGCTGCTCGCAGGGTGTCCAGGAAGGCGGTGAGGTGCTGGGGGATGCACCCCTGGACACGCACCCCATCCCCGGCCAGGATCGCCGCCGCCACGTAGGTACCCGCCTCGATGCGATCGGGGATGATCCGGTGGCTGGCGCCACCCAGCTCCCCCACCCCCTCCACCACGATGGTCTCGGTACCGGCTCCCTCGATGCGTGCTCCCATGGCGGTGAGCAGTTGGGCCAGGTCCACCACCTCCGGTTCGCGGGCGCAGTTGCGGAGCACCGTCGTGCCGCGGGCGAGGGTGGCGGCCATCAGCAGGTTCTCGGTGCCGGTGACGGTGATGCGGGGAAAGTCGATCGTGGCACCGCGCAGACCGCCGGGGGCCTGCGCCACCACGTCGCCGCGCTGCACCGTGATCGTTGCTCCCAGCCGCACCAGCCCGTTGAGGTGAAGGTCGATGGGGCGGGCGCCGATGGCGCAGCCTCCAGGCAGCGCCACCCGGGCGTGGCGACGGCGCGCCAGCAGTGGACCCAGCACCAGCACCGAGGCGCGCATGGTGCGCACCAGCTCGTAGGGCGCGTGGGCAGCCTCGATGGCCCCCACCGTCACGGTGGTGGTGCCGTTTTCGTGCTGGCAGGACTCCCCCAGGGTCGCCAGCACCTTTTCCATGGTGACGATGTCGCGCACCCGGGGCAGGCCATGGAGGCGCACCGGCTCCGCTGTCAGGAGGGTCGCCGCCAGACAGGGGAGAGCGGCGTTCTTGGCGCCGGACACCTGGACCGTGCCGAGCAGGCGGGCACCCCCGCGGACGCGGAACTTTTCCACGGCGGCGAGTCTAGCCGGCGCGGCGGTGCCGTCAAGGCAAGTACGTCTCCCACCGTCGCTACAATGCCGCCGATGGTCGGCAATCCCCTGCGCGATCTTCTCAACCGCCTGCGCTGGGACGCCGGGCAGCAAACATCCTCGGTGGTGGTGTCGGTGCGAGTGAGAAGAGAGGGAGGCGAACGGGTGGAGGAGCTGAGTTTCACCAGCGTCATGGAGGTGGGGTCGCGGGGGGTGACCCTGCGGGACGGAACGTTCCTGCCGTTCCACCGCGTGGTTGCCGTGATCGCTGGCGGACGCCGGCTGTGGTCGCGAGGGGGTGACGGGTGAGTGAGGCCGGGCGGGAACCGCGAGGGGCCGGGGAGCGCCAGGACCGCCTGGAGCGCGTGCAGGGGGCGCTGGGATATCGCTTCCGTCGCCCCGAGCTGCTCGCCCAGGCGCTGCGCCACGCCTCGGCGGCCCACGAGCAGGGGGTGCCGTCCAACGAACGGCTGGAGTTTCTCGGTGACGCAGCGCTGTCCCACGCGGCTGCGATGTTGCTGTTCACCTCCTGGCCGGCCGCCAGCGAGGGCCAGCTGACCCGCGGTCGGGCCGCCCTGGTGCGCGAGCGCACCCTGGCGGAGGTGGCGCGGCAGCTGGGAATCGGTGAGGCGCTGGAGGTGTCCCTCCGCTTTCGCCTCGGTGATGCGGTGCTCGCCGACGCCTGCGAGGCGGTGCTGGGGGCGCTGCTGGTGGACGGCGGGTGGCGGCGATTCTCCACCACCGTGCGCCGGTTGTTTCTCCCTCTGCTGGTCACCCTCGACCCCGGAGAGCTGTCGCTGGAGGAGCCCAAGTCGATGCTACAGGAGCTGGCCCAGCGCCAGGGCCTGGCGTTACCCGTCTACCGGCAGGTGAGCGTGGAGGGTCCCGAGCACCGCCGCCTCTATACCTTCGAGGTGGAGTTCGCGGGCCGGGTGGCGGGTCGGGGCAGCGGCAGCTCCAAACGGGCCGCGCAGCAGGAGGCGGCGCGGGCGGCGCTGGCGCTGCTGGGGGCGGAGGGCGAACCGCTCGAGGCAGGCGCCGCCCCCGGCCACAGCTAGCCGGGAACGCTGCGCGCCACCAGCGCCGGGATGCGCAGCTGCGCCAGTTCCTGCACCAGGCGCAGCTCCAGCGGGCGGGTGCTGTACAGCTTGGAGGGAGAGCCGGAGAAGCCGGTCATGAAGGCGCTCACCAGCTGCTCGCACCAGCGGGGGAAGGGCGTCGGCTCGAACAGCAGGTCGCGGCGGGCGGCGGCGATGTCCAGCACGATGTCGTGTTCGTGGGAGTAGGGGGAGAAGGTGGTGCCCAGATGCAGGCGCTGCAGCCACTCGGAGGGCACCGAGACGACCACCGGGCGCTTGCCCATGGCGGCGGCGGCGGTGTCCACGAACTGCCGCAGCGAGACGATTTCCCTCTGGGCGATGTTGTAGGCCCGACCGAGGGAGTTGGCGTTTCCCAGGTTGGCGGCGATCACTTCCGCGACGTCGTGCACCCAGACGAACCCCCAGGAGTTGAGCCCGCCGTCGGGGAGCACCACCGGTCCGCCGTCCGCCAGCCGCTCCAGGTACGTCTGGGAGCGCTCGGTATAGTCACTGGGGCCCACCACCATGGGCAGGCGAAGGGAGGTGAAGGGAAACTGATCGCTCTCCCACGCCTGCTGCAGCACCTCCTCGCACTGCCGTTTGTGGTAGGCGTACAGCCAGGAGGAGCCGGCAGCCTCGCTTCTGGGTGCCAGGCGACCGGCAAAGTCGTCCTCGCGGTAGGGCGGGAACAGGCGATCCCTGATGAGGTAGACCGACGCGGTGGAGATGTGAATGAAGTGCCCGATGCGCCCTTTGAGCCGCGCCACGGCGTTGCGAGTGTCCTCCTCGCGGAAGGCGATGACGTCGATCACCGCGTCGAAGTCGCGCTTGGCGAGGGCGCGCTGCAGGGTGGCGGGATCCGAGCGGTCGCCGAGCACGCGATTGACTCGCGTGCCAAAGGGGTCAGTGGTTCGCCCGCGGTTGACCAGGGTGATGCGGTGCCCGTCCATGAGCAGCCGTTGCACCACCGCCTGTCCGATAAACCGGCTGCCACCGATCACGAGCACGTGCATGGCGCGATTCTACCCTTCATCCCCGGCCATGGACGCGGCGCGGTGGGCGGCGGCGAGGGCGGCAGCCAGGGAGGGCTCCTGGGTTTCCTCGGGCAGCGGTTCGGCGGGAAACGCCCCCCCCAAATCCCCGGTGATGGCCGCTGTGAGTCGGGCCAGGCGCGCGCCGGGGTGGGAGAAGGGGTCTCCGGTGAGGGCGGCCGCAATGGCGAGGGGGAAGCCGGCTGCTGCTGCTGCTGCCTGGCCCAGGAGCGGGAGGAGGCGACGGAGGGCAGCCCCCTGCATGGACACGCTGGCCAGAGGGGCGCTGGCGAGGGTGACCAAGACCAGGTCGAGCAGCACGATCCCCAGCGCCACCGCGGTGGCCCCACTGTCGGCGCCGAGTCCGAGAACCGGAGCGAGGTGGCGCGCGGCGGCAGCGCGGGCCAGCGCCGCCCGCCGCAGGGTGGCGTCCATGCTGCGGACCGGGCGGTGCCAGCGGGGGTTATCCAGCAGCAGGGAGGCGAGCAGAGGGCCGTCCTCGCCGGCCAGCTGCCAGGCCTCGGCGGCGCCGCTGGCGCGGCTCATGCCGGGGGCATCCAGGCCGTTGACCAGGGCGAGGATGTCCCAGGCCAGGGTGGGCGAATCTTCGAGCAGCGGCGGTGAGCCGGAGGCCAGGCGGGCGCGGGCGCGCGCCACCTCGGTTTCGGGGATCGGTAGGAGGGGCGGGCCCTGGGAGACCCAGCGGTGCATCACATCCCCCACCTGCCGCAGCGTCCGATGGGCGCGGACCACGGCGCCGGCCTCCACGGGTTCCTCTTCCATGTCGTCGATGATGTGCCAGAAGAGGTTCTCGATGGCCTCCGGGTCGAGGGTGGACAGCGGCGGAGCTGGCTGCTGGTCAGCCGGTGGCACCGTGTCGGCACGGTAGGCCGCCTGCATGATGAGCTTGGAGCACTCCAGATCGAGGGTGACGTGAAACCGGTCGGTGACCGGCCAGCTGGGGTCGAAGTGGAACGAAATCACCTCCTCGCGCAGCAGGCGGCTGGCCAGCGCGGTGGCCAGGGAGCGGCCCGCCTCGATAAGGGTTTCGTGCGACACCCCGAACTGGCGCTCCACCACCTCGGTGAAGATCTCCCCCCGCGTCTGGGAGATGGCCAGGGCGGCCAGGAGCACGCGGCGGGGCGCCAGGTCCCGCCGCAGCAGCCACGACGCCAGGCGCTCGGAGGCCCGCGAGGAGGAGGCGAAGGACACCTTGCCGCGGACGATGTCGAACGACCGGGTGGTGGCCCCCGCCGCCAGCAGCAGGCGCCCGGTCGCCCGGGTGAGGTGGAGCCACTCCAGCAAATCTCCCAGGTTCAGACGATCGAGGGTGCCGGAGATGCGCTGCATGGCAGGGCTCAGTATGCCAAATGCCGCGCCTCTTGTCGTTGCTATACTCGTCGGGCGGTGCTGGAGGGAGGTGCCCGGGAATGGACAAAGCGCACTACGACAAATGGTTAGAAGGATCCTACAGGCCCGCAACCCGAACCGAGCGAGCCCGGTTCACCAACTCCTCGGGGTTCGAGGTGCAGCCGGTCTACGGGCCCTGGAGCATCGCGCCTGGGCTGGACGAGAGGCTGGGATTTCCGGGCGAATACCCGTTTACCCGCGGGGTCTACCCCTCCATGTACCGCGGGCGGCTGTGGACCATGCGCCAGTACGCCGGATTCTCCACCGCCGCGGCCTCCAACGAACGCTACCGCTATCTCCTGGCGCAGGGGCAAACGGGGTTGTCGGTGGCCTTCGACCTGCCCACCCAGATCGGCTATGACTCCGACGATCCGCTGGCGCTGGGCGAGGTGGGCAAGGTTGGCGTGGCCATCGACACGCTGGAGGACATGGAAATCCTCCTGGCCGGCATTCCCCTGGATCAGGTGTCCATCTCCATGACCATCAACACTACGGCAGCGGTGTTGCTGTCCATGGTGCTGGCGGTGGCCCGCCGGCAGGGGGTGGCGTGGACGAAGCTCAACGGGACGATCCAGAACGACCTCCTGAAGGAGTACATCGCCCGCGGCACCTACCGCTTCCCCCCCCGCCCCTCGCTGCGCATCATCACCGACATCTTCGCTTTCTGCCGCCAGGAAGTGCCCAAGTGGAACACCATTTCCATCTCGGGGTACCACATTCGCGAGGCCGGGGCCACGGCGGTGCAGGAGGTGGCCTTCACCCTCGCCAACGCCCGGGAGTA
This sequence comes from Acidobacteriota bacterium, assembly GCA_039961755.1. Classification (GTDB taxonomy): domain Bacteria; phylum Acidobacteriota; class Thermoanaerobaculia; order Thermoanaerobaculales; family Thermoanaerobaculaceae; genus CALEVZ01. Next base: position 19,544 of record JABRVY010000532.1, read on the forward strand.
CGTGCGGGCGGCGCTGGCTGCCGGGCTCGAGATCGACGAGTTCGCCCCGCGGCTGTCCTTTTTCTTCAATTCTCACAACAACTTCCTTGAAGAGGTGGCGAAGTTCCGGGCCGCCCGCCGGATGTGGGCGCGGATGATGCGCGAGGAGTTCGGCGCGAAAGATCCCCGCTCCTGGTTGCTGCGTTTCCATACCCAGACCGCCGGCTCCACCCTGACGGCGCAGCAGCCGGAGAACAACGTCGTGCGAGTGGCGATCCAGGCCATGGCGGCGGTCTGCGGGGGCACCCAGTCGCTGCACACCAACGCCCGCGACGAGGCGCTGGCGCTGCCCACCGAGGAGTCGGTGCGCATCGCCCTGCGCACCCAGCAGGTGATCGCCTACGAATCGGGGCTGGCCGATGTCGCCGATCCCCTGGGAGGCGCCTGGCTGGTGGAGGAGTGGACCGATCGCATCGAGGCAGAGGCAGGCGCTTACCTGGACAAGATCGAGTCGCTGGGGGGCGCCCTGGTGGCCATCGAAAAAGGCTTTCAGCAGAGGGAGATCCAGGAGGCCGCTTACCGCGTGCAGCGCGCCATCGAGGCGGGGGAGCAGGTGGTGGTGGGGGTGAACCGCTTCCAGGTGGAGAAGGAGGAACCCATCCCCATCCTGGTGATCGACGAGGCGGTGCAACAGGAGCAGGTGGCACGCCTGCAGGCGGTGCGGGCGCGCCGGGACGCTGACGCGGTGTCCCGGGCCCTGTCCGAGCTGGCGGCGGCGGCGCAGGGTACGGCCAACGTCGTGCCTCCCATCCTGAAGGCGGTGGAGGCGTACGCTTCCATCGGCGAGATCGCCTCCACCCTGGTCTCGGTGTTTGGCGAGTACTCGGGCACCACCGAGCTGTAGCGGGAGGTCAACCCGCCCCAGCGGAGCACGCGGCTTACCGACTGCTGCGCCAGGGCTCGGCCTGGGCGGGGGGTTGGACGCCGGCCAGGTGGGCGACGAACGCTGCCACCTCGGTGAGGGAGGCGCGTCGGAGGGTGCGGACGGGCACGCCGGCCCCCCGCGCCATCCACACCGCCGCCATGCCGGGCGCGGTGTTGCGGTGGCCGTGCTGGCCGTAGTAGGAGGCTGGCTCGTGCATTGGCCCGCCGATGCGGGAGGTGGCGGCGAACCCGGTGCGCATGAACACCACCAGGTCGCCGGAGTGGGGTGAGTCGAGGCCCAGGGGGGCCAGCTCCTCCCGGCGGTACATCTCCGCCACCACCGGCTGGCCATCGACTTCCAGGAGCGCCAACGCCTGGGCCGCCCGACGGAGCAGCTGCTCTCGCTCCACCCCGGGGACCACGCCGTCCGCCTCGCGGCCGGCCAGGTTGACGTACAGGTGGGCGCTTCCCCCCCCGCCTACGGCCGCCATGGGGGAACGCCCGCTCACCCGCTGCCGATCCCCCGTGCCTTCCGCCTCCGCCAGACCGGCGCGGCGCAGGACCTCGTTGAGGTGGACCACCTCCCACAGGGGCGCGATGCCGTGGTCGGACACCACCACCAGCGCATCGCGCTCCAGATCTAGGGCGCGAGCCAGTTCCCCCACGGCGCGGTCGGCAAGGAGGTAGGTGGCGACGATGGCCTCGTCGGCGGTGGCGGCCAGCCCGGGGTTGAAGACCAGCTGGCGCGGTTCGACGATGAGGAGCGCATGCTGTACCTCGTCGATGATCGGCTGGTAGGTGAGCAGCAGGTCGAAGGGCTCATGGCGGATGGTCACCCGGGCGCAGGCGTTGAGGTAGGACGAAAAGCGCTCCACCTGCGAGAGGTATTCGTCGATGGCGAGCCCCTCGTCACCGTTCAGCCTGCGGGCGAGGGCCCGACTGTCGCCCGGCCCCGGCCAGAACCCCACCTCGCGATCCAGCAGCTCCCGATAGGGGCGCGGGTAGGCTTCGGTGGCGTACCAGGCACCCCGGTAGATGACCACCTGGCTCAGGTCACTGTCCAGGCGCTGCAGGAGGCACCATCCCCCCACCGTGCGGGTTCCCCCGTCGGGATGGGAAGCGGAGAGACGGAGGGGAAACCACTGACCCGCGCCCAGGCGGGCGATGACGCCATTTCTCTCATCGTCGTCGTCGTCGACGATGAGGGTGTCCCAGGCGGCCAGCCCGTCGGCGACGGTATCGACGGCAGTGAGGACGAACGCAACTTCCTTCGGGAGGTTGGCGCCGGTCAGGGACACTCGCAGCCGCGAGCGACGAGGAGGTGCGTCCCCTGGCGCCGTCGGAGTGCCCGCCGGGGCGAAGGAGGCGTCAGAAAGCCTGATCACTTCCGCCGGCGCCGACAGCGGGTGGTTGACGTAGACCATGGCGAAATCGGCGGTGCGCTCGGTGGTGGCGCCGTCGGCGCCGGGAAACAGCAGCACCCCGGCCCGCCTCCCCTGCCTGCGGAAGGCGTGCCACAGCGGTTCAGCCTGCCAGGGGTGGTCGAACCCCGAGACCGTCGCAGCGAGCGGCGTGCCGGGCAGGTGAAAGGCGTTGGAGACGATGCCGGTTCGCGCCGGCGCGGCGCCAGTGGCAATGGAAGCGTGGTTCACCGACGTGAGGGTGGGGTTCACCGGAATGGCCTGGCGGACGACGAACCCCCTGCCGGGAAAGGCGGCCAGCCCGTCGGGGTCGGTGTAGAGGCCCCGGGCCAGGAGATCGGCGTGCCGGTCGGCCTCCATGCCGTCGTGGGAGAGCAGCACCACCCGGCGGGCGCCGGAGGGGGGCCTTTCGAGGTGGGGGGGCGGCAGGTGACATGAGAGGGCGGCGAGCAGGCCGGCGACAGGAAGGGCGATCTTGGTCATCGTCATGAGTGTAGCGGGTTGGCAACGGTCGTGCCGCCGGGGATCTTCACACCATCTTCACGCCGCATGATGAAACTTCGGCGGCGGCATAGTAACCTGCCGCCTGCCTAGGAGGAGACCATGAGCACAACCAAACTGCTGGCAGCGACCCTGCTCGCCGTCTCGGCAACGGTCGCAGCCCAGGTGGTGGCGGTGGACCCGTCGCTGCCCCGCTACCAGAAACAGGCCACCGTATCCGGCAACCTCAACTCCGTGGGTTCGGACACCATGAACAACCTGATGACGCTCTGGGCGGAGGGGTTCCGACGCCACCACCCCACCGTCAAGGTGCAGGTGGAGGGCAAGGGGTCATCCACCGCCCCGGCGGCGTTGATCGCTGGTACGGCGCAGCTGGGCCCCATGTCCCGGGACATGAAACCCTCGGAAGAGGATGCCATCGAAGAGAAGTACTCCTTTGGCCCCACCCAGATCCGCACCGCCCTCGACACCCTGGCCGTCTACGTCAACAAGGACAACCCCATCGCCGCGTTGTCGTTGCCGGAAATCGACGCCATGTACTCCAAGTCGAGGAAGGGGGGCTACCCCCACGATCTCACCACCTGGGGCCAGCTGGGTCTCAAGGGCACCTGGGTGGGTCGCCCCATCTCCCTGTACGGCCGTAACTCGGCCTCGGGAACCTACGGCTTCTTCAAGGACCACGCCCTGTTCAAGGGGGACTTCAAGGACACGGTCAAGGAGCAGCCCGGGTCGGCCTCGGTGGTCCAGGGGGTGAGTGAGGATCTCTACGGGATCGGCTACTCGGGGATCGGCTACCGGACTTCGGGGGTGCGGGCGGTGCCGGTGTCGGAGAAGCTGGGGGGCACGCCCTACGAGCCCACCTATGAGCACGCCGTGGGCGGCCGCTACCCGCTGGCCCGCTACCTCTACATCTATATCGTTCGGGATCCTCGCCGGCCGGTGGATCCCCTGACTCGCGAGTTCCTCCGCTACGTGCTCTCCCGCGAAGGACAGGAGATTGTCGTCAAGGACGGTTACCTGCCGCTGCCACCCAAGGTGGTGGCCGAAGAGCTGGCCAAGCTGCAGTGAGGGGGTTGGCGGTGGTGCGAATCACGGTCGGGCATCCGCCGCTGGAGCCTGACCTCGGCGGGCCGGGGCGGGGAGGGTGGCGCAGGTGAAGGGAGACACGGCGCGATTTCGAGCCCGCGCCCGCGCCATCGACCGCTGGATGGCGGGGTTGATCACCGGGGGTGGGGCGGCGGTGCTGGTGGCCACGCTGCTTCTCGTCCTCTTCCTGGTGATCGAGACCGTTCCGCTGTTGCGCTCGCCCCGGGCCAGCGCCGAAGGTGTCGTTCCCCAGGGGGTGCCCCTGGCTGCGTCCGAGGATGAGTACCGGGAACGGGTGACCGTGGTGGGGGCGGAAGGCGATCTGCACCTCGTGGGTCGCGACGGCGAGGTGGAGGTCATCCCGCTGGGTGAGGTGAAACCGGCCCTGGAGCAGGCCCTCTTTTCCGCGGACGGCCGCTTCCTGGCTGTCATCGACGGGGTTGGCCGTTTGCATGCTCTCAGCTGGCGCCAGCGGGTGACCTGGGAGGGCGAAAAGCGGGTCTTGCAACCGCGCTTGCGGGCCATCGCCGCAACTGCGGTGGGGGACGGGAAACACCTGCTTGCCGTGGTGGGAGAGGGAAACACCGCGAAGGTGCTGGTGGGCAGCGAGGACGGTGCGAGCCTCGTGCACCTCTCCGAGGATGGCGTATCGACGACCAACCTCGCGGTGGCGGGAGCGGCGGTGGCAGGAGCGCTGGCGGCGTCCGGGGCGCAGGCCTGGATCGCCACGGCGACCGGATTGCAGTGGTTTCAGCGCCTGGACCCCGGGGTGTCCCTCTCGGAACCGACGGCCAGTGTCCCACTGGGTTTTCGCCCCTCGGCCGCGGCGGTGCTCCTGGGCGACGTGACGGTGGTGCTGGGTGGGGAGAGCGGCGAGGTGGAAGCGTGGCAGGCGCTGCCTGCCGCCGGGGGTGGATGGCGATTGGACCACGCTGCGCGTTTCCAGGGGGGTGAGCGGGTCGTCGCGGTGGCGCCGTCGCAGCGTGAGAAGAGTTTCCTGGTCCAGCGCGTTACCACGGCGGAGATTCTGCACCTGACCAGTCGGCGCACCCTGGTGGCTCTCCCCGAGTTCCCGCCCGGCGCCGTGCTGGCGCGCCTGTCCCAGCGCCTGGACGGCGCCTTCGCAGTGACCGCAGAAGGCGCGGTACATCGTTGGGGCTTGCAGCTTCACCACCCCGAGGCGAGTTTCGCGACGCTTTTTTTACCGGTGCGCTACGAGGGGTATGAACGCGCCGACGTGGTGTGGCAGTCAAGCGGCGGTTCGGCGGGGTTCGAGCCCAAGCTTTCGCTTCTGCCGCTGATCGTCGGTACCCTGAAAGGGGCTCTCTACGCACTTCTCTTTTCGGCTCCCCTGGCGCTGGCAGGGGCTCTGTACGTCAACCAGTTCGCCCCCCGGCGCCTGCGCGAGGTGGTCAAGCCGGTGATCGAACTGATGGCGGCGGTGCCATCCGTGGTGGTAGGGTTTTTGGCGGCGCTGTTTCTCGCGCCGCTGGTGCGCGAACACCTGCTGATTTCCGCCGGTGTGCTGCTGGCGGCGCCCAGCGTGGCTGCCGTGGCGGTGGTGTGGTCGGTGGCTCCGGCCCGCTGGCAGCGGCGCCTGTCCGGGACGCGGGAGCTCCTGGTGGTCTTGGGGATGCTGGTGGTGGCCGGCACGTCGTTGATCCTGCTGGAGCCACACCTGCACCAGGCGTGGTTCGGCGGTGACGTGGTCCACTGGCTGTACGACCGGCTGGGGGTCAGCTATGACCAGCGCAACGCCGTGGTCGTGGGGTTTGCCCTCGGCTTTGCAGTGATTCCCATCATCTTCACCATTGCCGAGGATGCCCTTTCCAACGTGCCCCCTAGCCTGGTGGCGGCGTCCATGGCGCTGGGAGCGACTCCGTGGGAGGCGGCGCGCACGGTGGTCATCCCTGCCGCCAGCCCGGGCCTGTTCGCGGCGGTGATGCTGGGGCTGGGGCGAGCGGTGGGGGAGACCATGATCGTGCTCATGGCGACGGGGAACACCCCCTTGATGTCGATGTCCCCCTTCAACGGCATGCGCACCATGGCGGCCACCATCGCCGTGGAGTTGCCCGAGGCGCCCTACGGCGGCACTCTTTATCGGGTGCTCATCTTGACTGCCTTGCTGCTCTTCTGTTTCACCTTCGCCATCAACATGGTGGCCGCGGCGGTGGCCGAGCGCCTGCGCAAGCGCTTCGGGAGGCTGGCGGCATGATGCGCGCCCCCTGGCTCAAGGAAGGGATCGCCGCCCGCTGGCTGGCCGCCGCCGCCCTCCTGATCAGCCTGGCGATGGTGGTGGGGCTGCTGGCGGTGGTCTCTGCGGTGGCGGGCAAGGCGTTCTGGCCCAGGCCGCTGGTGCTACTGCGCCTGGCCGATGGGCGGGTGCTACTGGGGGAGGTGTGGACGCGGGAGGCGGACCCCAACCACCCAGGACACGAGCGCTGGAGGCTGAAGACCGGCAACCGCGACCTCGAGGGGCAGGATTTCGTCTGGGTGCCCAAGGCTGCCGTGGTGGCTCGAGAGGTTCCCGCCGGGGCGTGGCTGGTGGAACGGCGGGAGTACGGCAACTTCTACGGGTTCGCCAGCGAGTTGCACACCCCTGAGGGGATCGTTTCAGCGACCGATGAGCGCTTCGGCGACGCTCTCGCGAAGGCGCTGCAACGGGGTCGGGAGCTGGTCGAGGAAGAGCGTCATTTGCTGGATCGCCTGGCGGCGTTGCACGCTCCGGTGGTGAAGTACGGGGCGCGGGCGGAGGGGGCGAAGAGCGAGCGTCGACGGCAGCGGGCCCTCGCCGCCCTGGAGCGCGCCCGGGGGCACGAGGAAGAGAACGCGCCTCCCCTTCTGGCCCGCCTCGCCGAGGTGCGCCACCAGGCCGAGGAGGTCACTCTGGTGATGACCGCGGCTGGTGGCCAAGAGATGACCGTCCCGGCGGCGGGGGTGGTGCGCGCGGTGCCGGTCAACGCGCTCGGGCTGGGGGCGCGCGTGGGGTTGTATCTCTCCCGGTGGTGGGAGTTTCTTTTCGCCGAACCGCGCGAGGCCAACACCGAGGGCGGCATCTTCCCGGCGCTGTTCGGAACCGCGCTCATGGTCTTCTTGATGACCTTCGCAGTGGTGCCTCTGGGGGTCATCACCGCCGTCTATCTCAACGAGTACGCCAGCGGCGGGATGTTCACCCGGGCGGTGCGGCTGGCTCTGGCCAACCTGGCGGGGGTGCCATCCATCGTGTTCGGCGTCTTCGGCCTGGCCTTCTTCGTCTACGGGGTGGGTGGCACCATCGACCGCCTGCTCTTCGCCGATTCGCTCCCTACCCCCACCTTCGGCACCGGCGGGATCCTGTGGGCGTCGCTCACCCTGGCGCTGCTCACCGTGCCGGTGGTGGTGGTCGCCACCGAAGAGGGATTGCAGTCGGTCCCCGATGCGACTCGCGACGGGGCGCGCGCCCTCGGGGCCACCCGCTGGCAGACCCTGCGCCACGTGGTGCTGCCGTACGCCGCTCCGGGCGTGCTCACCGGGACGATCCTGGCGGTGGCCCGCGCCGCCGGTGAGGTGGCGCCTCTGATGCTTACCGGGGTAGTCAAACTTGCCCCGGCGCTCCCCCTGGACGGCGTGCCGCCCTACCTGCACCTGGAGCGCAAGTTCATGCATTTGGGGTTCCACATCTACGACGTGGGGTTCCAGTCCCCCAACGTGGAGGCGGCCAAGCCCATGGTGTACGCCACCACCCTCGTGCTCCTGGCGCTGGTGGTGGTGCTCAACCTGCTGGCCATCGCGCTGCGCGCTCGCCTGCGCCGGCGGCTGTCGAGGTCCGCCGTATGACGACCGGTGCCGCCGCGCTGCGCACCCGCTCGCTGCTGGCGGGCTTCGGCAGCACGGCGGTGCTGCAGGCCATCGACCTGACCATCCCCGAGAAGCAGATCACCGCCTTCATCGGCCCCTCGGGTTGTGGCAAGTCCACCTTGTTGCGCTGCTTCAACCGCATGAACGATCATCTCGCCGGTTTCTTTCGCTACGGTGAGGTGCTGGTGCACGGGAGGGACGCCTACGACCCCGCCTTGCCCCTGGAGGAGCTGCGTTCCCAGGTGGGGATGGTGTTCCAGAAACCCAACCCCTTCCCCCAGTCGATCGCCCGGAACGTGTCATTCGGCCCGCGCATGGCGGGGGTCCGCGATCCCGCGGTCCTGGCGGAGCTGGTGGAAGCCTCCTTGCGGCGCGCCCAGCTGTGGGACGAGGTGAAGGATCGCCTCCACGCCTCCGCCTTCCAGTTGTCGGGGGGGCAGCAACAACGGCTGTGCATCGCCCGCGCCCTGGCCTCGGGTCCGCAGATCCTGCTCCTGGATGAACCGGCGTCGGCCCTGGATCCCATCGCCACCGCCAAGCTGGAGGAGACCATCCTGGAGCTCTCCCGCGAGGTGACCATCGTGCTGGTGACCCACAACCTGCAGCAGGCGGCCCGGGTTGCCCATCGCACGGCGTTTCTGTATCTGGGGAAACTCATCGAGGAGGGTGAAACGGCGGCCATGTTCGCCTCGCCCCGAGAACGCCTGACCGAGGAGTACCTGACCGGCCGGTTCGGCTAGGAGGAGCAGCATGGAGAGAAGGATCGAGCAGGAGCTGGAGGGCTTGAAGGGGCTGCTCCTGACCATGGCCGGCGAGGTGGAGCGACAGCTGGCGCTCGCCGTGCGCGCCGTGGTGGAACGGGACGACGCGGCCGCTTCCGCGGTGATTGCCGCGGATGCCGGGATCGATCAGCGGGAGATCGAGGTGGATCGCCGCATCATCGAGTTGATCGTGCGGGAACGGCTGCTGGCCCGCGATCTCCGCCTGGTGATCACGGCTGGCAAGATCGCCCCGGATCTGGAGCGGGTCGCCGATCACGCCGTCAACATCGCCGAGCAGGCGCTGCTGCTCAATCGCCAGCCACCCCTCAAGCCATTCGTGATCATGCCGCGCATGGCCCGCCTCGCCTCGGCCATGGTGCGCGATGCCATTTCCGCCTTCGTGGCCGGCGATGCGGCAGCCGCCCGCCGGGTGGTTGCTCAAGACGATGACGTGGACGCCATGCACGAGGAGATTTTCCGGGAACTCCTCACCTACATGATGGAAGATGCGCGCACCATCCCCCGCGCCCTGGCCTTGCTCCTGATCGCCCGCTCCCTGGAGCGGGTGGCCGACCAGGCGACGAACATCTCGGAGCAGGTCGTCTACCTGGTAGAGGGCGAGGACATTCGCCACCAGCGTCCGGAGGGTAGCCGCGATTGAGCGAGGAGGTGCGCTTTCGCCTGCAGCAGGTGTCGTGCTTCTATGGCGGCACCCGTGCCCTGCACGAGGTGACGATGGATATCCCCGCGCGCGGGGTCACGGCCTTCATCGGGCCGTCGGGGTGCGGGAAATCCACCATCCTGCGGAGTCTCAACCGCATGAACGATGTGGTGCCCGGGTTTGCCCTCACCGGCCGCGTGCTCCTCGACGGCCAGGACATCTACGACACCCACGCCGATCCAGTGGCCCTGCGACGGCGGGTAGGGATGGTCTTCCAACGCTCCAACCCCTTTCCCTCGTCGATCTTTGACAACGTGGCCTACGGACCACGGCTGCACGAGCGGCTTTCCCCGGCGCAACTCGCCTTGCGGGTGGAGGAGGCGCTGCGCGCCGCCGCCCTGTGGGACGAGGTGAAGGATCGCCTGAATCTCCAGGCCTCCATGCTCTCTGGCGGCCAGCAGCAGCGCCTCTGCATCGCCCGGGCGCTGGCCGTTCGCCCGGAGGTGTTGCTCTTCGATGAGCCGGCTTCGGCGCTCGACCCGCTGTCCACGGCCCGGGTGGAGGAACTGGTGCTGGAGCTGGGCCGCTCGCTCACCGTGGTGATTGTCACCCACAACCTGCAACAGGCCACCAGAGTCGCCGACCGCACGGCCTTTTTCCTGCTTGGTCGGCTGATCGAATACGGTCCCACCGTCGAGCTCTTCACCACGCCCAGGGACAGTCAGACCGAGGCCTACGTGTCCGGGAGGTTTGGATGAGCGTGCGCGTTTTCGTGGTCGAAGACGATGTGGACATCGCCTCGCTGGTGGCCAGGCAGCTGCGGCGGACCGGCGAGTTCGAGGTGGAAGTGTTCTTGAAAGGGCAGGATTTCTTGCGCGGCTGCGAGCAGCACCTGCCCGAGCTGGTGATTCTGGACTTGAACCTGCCCGATACTGACGGCATGACCCTGTGTCGAGAGCTGCGCGGGTGGGATTCCACCCGGACGGTACCCATCCTCATGCTCACCGCCCGGGCCAGCGAGGCCGATCGCGTCGCCGGGCTGGAGCAGGGTGCCGATGACTATCTCACCAAGCCCTTCTCGCCTCGCGAGCTGCTGGCGCGGGTGCGGGCCCTGGTGCGCCGCCAGCGCTGGGAGCGGGGCGTGCCGGGGGGGGTGTACAACGATGGCCGGCTCGTCGTCGACGTGGACCGCCGGCACGTCAGCTGGGAGGGGAAGCCGGTTCACCTGACCCAGCGGGAGCTGGACATCCTCTGGTACCTCATCTCCCTGGGGGGCCGCGTCGCTTCGCGGGAGCAAATCCTCGATGCCGTGTGGGGACTGGCCTCCGCCGTCGACGCCCGCACCGTGGACGCGCACATTCGCACGCTGCGCCGTAAACTGGCGGACGAGGTCATCGAGACGGTGATCGGCAGCGGCTACCGCTTCGGGGGACAGCGTTGAAGTTGCGGCGCAGGCCGGGTGGTACGGTATTCCTCATCTCGGTGCTGGTGGGGTTCGGCGGCCTGGTGGGTGTGGCTCGGGAGCGTCACGCCGCGGCGCTGGAGGCGACCACCGCCCGCTTGCTGGCGGTGACAACCGCGCTGGCCTCCGAAGCAGCGCCCCTCCTGGCCGGTCTGCCGGAGAGCGCGGCGGCCGCCGACGCCGCTGTCCGGCGATGGGCGACGGCGTCGTCAACCCACGTGACCCTCATCGACCGGGACGGCTGGGTGCGGGCTGATTCGTGGGCCACCGCGGCCCTCCTCGGCAGGCTGGAAAACCAACGTGCCCAGCCCGAAATCGAGGCGGCGAGGACGACGGGGGTCGGTACCGCTCGCCGCCGTTCTCTCACCACCGACAGACCGAGCCTCTATGTCGCCGCGGCGGTGGTGGGGCCCGAGGGCACGCTGGGATTCGCGCGCGCCGCGGCGGAGACGGGGTACCTCCCGTTTCCGTGGTTTGCGGCGCTGGTTGTAGTCCTGGTTGCCGCTGCCGCCGGCGGCGTGGCTCAGGCCTGGGAGTACGCCGCCTACCGGCGGGCGGCGCGTCACCTTTCGCCATGGTCGGATCTCCCCCCCGGCGCCGATCTGGAGAGCCTGGCCGAAGACGCCGACCGCCACTTTCGCGCCTTGCGGGAGGAGGGAGAACGGGCGCAACAGGCGATGCGGGCAGCCCTGGCAGAGGTCAGCGAGGGGGTGGTCCTGATTGACTCTCAGGCGCGCTTGCGCTTTGCCAATCCGGCCGCGGAAAGGCTTCTGGGGTCGAAGCTGGCGACGGGCCGGGTTCTGGTGGAGGTGGCGCGCGCCCCGGAACTGATGGGAGCCGTGCAGGGGGCTCTGGAGGGGGGGGCCGCCACCTTCACCACCTGTGCCGGCGCCGAGGGGGCGGAACTGGCGGTGCGCGTCTGCCCCCTGGCGCACCCGGTGCTGGCGGCGGCGATCGTGCTTCGGGATGTCCGCGGGGAGCGCCAGCTGGAGCGGGCGCGCCGCGCCCTGGTCGCCGACCTGGCCCACGAGCTGCGCACCCCGCTGACGGTGCTGGCGGGGCTGGCCGAGGAGGTGGAGGAGCAGCCAGAGCTGGGCGAGCTGGCCGCTGCCCTCAACCGGCAGGTCAAGCGCCTGACCACCTTCGCCGAGGATCTGGAGGAGCTGGCCGCCATCGAGTCTGGCCAGGTACGCCTGCACCGCGAACCCATCGACGTGACCGCGGTGGCCCGTCAAGTGGTGGCTGATCTTTCCAGTGAGGCAAGCGCCGCCGAGGTGACCCTGGTGGTGGAGGGCGAGCCGGTCTGGCTGGAGAGTGATCCCGTACGCCTCGGACAAGTCCTCACGAACCTGGTCTCCAACGGCATTCGCTTCAACCGGCGCGGCGGTGCAGTGACGGTGTCGGTCTCGGAGGAGGGTGGCGGGGCGACGATCTCGGTCAGCGACACCGGGGTGGGCATCCCAGCGCAGGAGATCCCCTTTGTCTTTCAGCGCTTTTACCGGGTCAGGCGGGACGAACAGAGCGCCGGGTCAGGGCTCGGGCTGGCCATCGTCAAGCACCTCATGAAGGTGCTGGGTGGGACCGTGCACCTCACCTCCCAGGAGGGAGTCGGCACCACCGTCGTCGTCCACCTTCCCCGCGAGGGGGGTAACACGCCGCGGCAAGATCCCGAAAAAGCGAGCTAGCGCTTGCTCTCCAGGGCCTTGGCCAGGGCGGCGCCAAACGCGGTGACCTCTTGCCGGCGTTCCGTCTGGCGCTCCTCGGACCACTTGCGGAACTCCTTGGCGGCTTTGCTCTCCTTGCCCTTCTTGACCGACAGGGAAAGCCGCTTGCGCTCCGGGTCCACCGACAGCACCGCGGCGGACACCTTGCTACCGGGAACGAAACGGCTGGCCAGGTCGGTGCCCCTGGGCACGTCCGCCTCGGAGGCGGGGATGAGCCCGGTCAGGCCAGCTTCAAGGGCAACGAAGACACCGAACGACGCCGTACGCTCCACCACCCCCTCCACCAGAGTTCCGGTGGGGTAGCGAGTGGCTGCGTCGGCCCATGGATCGGTGGTAGCCATTTCTCTCAGAGTCAGTGAAATCCGTCGGCGTTTCTCGTCGAACTCCTTGACCCAGCCAGAAACCGAGCTGCCGGGAGCAAGGGCCTCGTCATCCATCCCCTGTCCCGGGGGAAGCTGGGAAACGTGGATCAGCCCATCCACACCGGGCAGCAGCTCGACGAAGATCCCGAACTCGGTCTTGCGAGCGACGGTACCGGTGAAGGGTGACCCGGGGAGGAATTTCTCCTTTGCCTCGGCCCACGGGTCGGCCTCCAGGGCCTTGATGGACAGGGAGATGCGATTCTTCTCCCGGTCTGCCTCGAGGACCTTGACCCTGACCCGCTGCCCCTGTTTCACCACCTGGGAGGGACGCACGTTGGCGCGGTGCGACAGCTCGCTGACATGCACCATGCCATCGACGCCGCCCAGGTCGACGAACACCCCGAAATCGCGGATGGACTTGACCTCGCCCTCCAGCACCGCGCCGGTGGTGATCCGCTCCCAGGCCTGCGCCTCGCTCTGCTCCCGCTCCTCCTTGAGCACCGCCGCCCGCGAGACCACCATGGTGGAGAGGTCGTCCGAGAGCTCGGTGATGCGGAAGCGGTAGGACTTGCCCAGGTAGGCGTCGACGTTGCGGGGAAAGGCCAGATCGATCTGCGACATCGGGCAGAACGCGCGAATCCCGGCGATGGAGACGTCGTAGCCACCCTTGTTGCGCCCGGTGATCTTGCCCTCCACCGGCACCAGATTGGCGTAGGCGCCGCGCAGGGCTTCCCGCTCCCGGCGCTCGATGGCCAGACGATGGGAGACGCGCAACTCCGGCTGCAGCGCCACCACCACCGCATCGAGGCCATCGCCGGGGCGCAGCTCGCCCAGCTCGGAGCGGTCCATGATGGCCTCGGTCTTGCCACCCACCGAGATGAGCGCCACGTCGCCAGCGACGGCCATGATTTCACCGCTCACCAGTTGACCGACCTCGATGGTGTCATGGGTAAACGATTCGGCCAGCGCTTCAGCGAAGCTCTGGGTGTCGGGGGTGGTGGAGTTTTCTTCCAGCATCGGCGATCCTTCCCGCATGGCCCGAGCGGGTGGCCCGCACGGTCGGGCCGATTATTCTACACCAGTTTCTCACCAGCGGCAGCTGTGGGGGTCTGGTGCGGGGAGCGACCTGCTATGCTGACCGACGGGGGTCGGGTCGATCGCCGGGACTTGGCCATGCGCCGCAGATGGTGCTCCTCATGGCAGAATGACCCGGCTGGCTTGCGGCTGGAGAGGCCGGGGCTGAAGCCGTGGGTCGTCTGAGTGCTGTGCCCGACTGGAACCACGGCGCCATTCCGGCGGCGGGGGTGTTGCTGGCGAACCTGGGCAGCCCCGACGCCCCCACACCCCGGGCGCTGCGCCGTTACCTCAGGCAGTTCCTCTCCGATCCCCGCGTGGTGGAGCTGCCGCGCCCCCTTTGGTGGGTGATCTTGCACCTCTTCGTCCTGACCACTCGACCACGGCGCTCGGCGCGGCTTTATCGCCGCATCTGGAGCGCCGCCGGCTCACCCCTGCTGTCCATCTCCCGCCGACAGGCGGTGGCGCTGGAGCTGGCGTTGCGATCCCGCCTCGGCTCGCCGCTCGAGGTGGCGCTGGGGATGCGCTACGGCACCCCCTCCCTGGCCGCCGCGCTGGGTGAGCTGCGGGCCAGGGGGTGCCAGCGCATCCTCCTGCTGCCCCTCTACCCCCAGTACTGCTCGGCCACCACCGGGTCGACGCTGGCGGCGGTGTTCGCCGAGGTTGCGAGCTGGCGCTGGATGCCGGAGCTGCGCACGGTGGCCTCGTACCACGACCATCCCGGGTATCTGGCCGCCCTAGTCGCCTCCGTGCGGGAGGTCTGGGCCGTGGAAGGGGAGCCGGAGCGCCTCCTGATCTCCTTCCACGGGATCCCCAGGCGCGCCTTTCTCGCCGGGGACCCCTACTTCTGCCACTGCCAGAAGACAGCCCGGTTGCTGGCCGAGGCGCTGGGGCTCGCCGAGGGGCGCTGGGCGGTGGCGTTTCAGTCCCGCTTCGGGCGGCAGCGGTGGCTGGAACCCTCCACCGATGCCACCCTGCGCCGCTGGGGAAGTGAGCGTCTGGCGTCGGTGGATGTCCTCTGTCCCGGGTTTGCCGCCGACTGCCTGGAAACCCTGGAAGAGATCGCCGAGACGAACCGCGAGATCTTCCACCGCGCCGGTGGTGGTCGCTTCCGCTACCTGCCGGCGCTCAACGACCGTGCCGACCACATCGCGGCGCTGGCCGATCTCTGCCTTGCCCACCTGCACGGCTGGACAGTTGCTCGAGACCAGTGGGATTCAGCAGCCGCCTGGCGGCAGGCGGAAGAAACCCGTCAGCGGGCAGCGGCCATGGCGGTCACCTTCTCCGAGGAGCAACCATGAGCAAACGAGACCCCAGGCCCGACGGCGAAGACCCCATCCGGGTGGGGATCTCCTCCTGTCTGCTGGGAAAAAAGGTGCGCTTCGACGGCGGCCACAAGCAGGACTCCTTCCTGGTCCATACCTTCGGCCAGTGGGTGGAGTGGGTGCCGGTGTGCCCGGAGCTGGAGGTGGGGATGGGGGTGCCCCGGGAGTCGGTGCGCCTGGTGGAGCAGCAGGGAGACATTCGCATGATCGCCCCCCGCTCCGGGGCCGACTGGACCGGGCGCATGCGGGAATTGTCGGCCCGCCGTGCGGCGGCACTGGCGGAGACGCAGCTGGATGGCTTCGTGCTCAAGAAGGACTCCCCCTCCTGCGGAATGGAGCGGGTCAAGGTTTACCGCGACCAGGGCATGCCCTCCAAGAACGGCGTGGGGCTGTTCGCCGCCGCCCTGCTGGGGCACCTTCCCTCCCTGCCGGTAGAGGAGGAGGGGCGCCTCAATGATCCCCGGTTGCGGGACAACTTCGTCGAACGGGTGTTTGCGCATCACCGCCTGCGGCAGCTTTTCGCCGGGCGGTGGCGGCTGGGCGATCTGGTGGCGTTTCACACCGCCCACAAGCTGCAACTCATGGCCCACAGCCCCCAGATCTACCAGGCTCTGGGGCGACTGGTCGCCACCGCCAAGGGGGTTCCCCCCCTCGAGATCCAGGCGAACTACACCAGCCAGTTCATGGCGGGCCTCAAGGTCATCGCCACCCCCCGCCGCAACGCCAACGTCCTGCTCCACGTCCTCGGCCACTTCAAGAAGCTGCTGAGCGCCGCGGACCGGGCAGAGCTGCTCGCTCTCATCGAGGACTACCGCGCCGGGCTGGTTCCGCTGGTGGTGCCGGTGACCCTCTTGCGCCACTGGGTGCGGGTGCACCAGGTGGCCTACCTGGCGGGCCAGACGTACCTCGAACCTCACCCCAAGGAGCTCATGCTGCGAAACCACGTCTAGCTGGAGAATGGCTCGGAAGGAAAACGCCCCTGCGGTGTCTCCGCGGGGGCGAAGGATCAATTCGGCTTCGAAGGGCGAGTTACAGGCGGACTCGCCAGAGCAGTGCGGCACCCACCAGGGCGAGCAAGCCGACGAAGAGGATCAAACCCTTGCCCGAGGTGGTGGGGATGGCTTCCGGTGGCATGGTGGGCGTCGCCGTCGCCACCGGCACGGGGGTGGGCAGAGGGGAGCCGCCGGTACCCGAGAACCCGAACATGAACGTGTTGGGAGTTCCCAGCGTGGGGCCGTCGGGGGTGGACGGCTGGCCGAGGGAGTACACGGTCACTCCCTGGCTGGCCAGGGCGGCCAGGGCGTCCACCTCGTTGCCGGCCGCGCCGTAGTAGGTCACGAAAGAGAAGCTGGCACCTGGCAGCAGGCCGCCGAAATTGAAGTCGAAAAGGGCGCCGTGATCGTCCGGTCCAGCGTCGGTGAACTCACCCGTATACCCTATGCCTACATTGCCGTTGAACGGTTCAGGGGAATCGAACCCGTCGTTGCTGGTGAACCCCACCGCCTGGGAACCGCCGGTGACCACGGTCACGAACTCGGAAAAGGCGGTGGGCTCGATATCCCAGTCCATGAGGCGGCGGTACCGCAGGTCCACCACTGCCCCGGAGATGTTCTGGATGGTCACGTCCACCTGATAGAGGTTCGGCGAGGTGGAGGGCTTGTAGTCGTGGGTAACCCGAAAGATCCCGCCCACGTTGACCACCGAGGTGGCAGTGGTGGCCGTGGAGGTGAAGCTCTCCACGGTCATCGGAAGGTTGCCGACGATGCCGCCCTGGTCCTCATTGGCGCCGGCCCAGTTGCCGGTGAGGAAGTCCTTGATACCCCACCCCTCGCACAGGCAGCCCGGCGCGGTGGACTCGGCGTTGGTGGGTACGTACCGCAATCCGACGTCGGTGGTGCCGGTGCCTGACGAGGGCGTGCCCCCTGGCACGTTGAGGTGACCCTCGCGATGGACCCCCAACTGTACCGTGCCGTTGGAGATGATGGCGCCGGGCGTGAGCAGCACGTTCGCCTTGGCTCGTGAGTAGCCGGTGCAGCGCGTCTGGGTGGCGGCGAGTGTCGGGCCTCCCGAAGTTGCCACGACCAGCACCGCGGCAACCGCTGAAAAGCACTTCCCGATAGACATGACTCCCCCTTTCTTCTCTGAGCTGTGACGATAGGCCCCCTTTCAGGAGATGTCAACTGACGATCGTTTGACCACGCCGAGGCCAGCCCGAAGCCACCAGCGGCGGCAGCGAAAGCAAAAACCCGGGGGGCGCACCCCCCGGGTCGAGCAGCCAAGAGACTGTGCGATGGCGCTACCGACGCAATGCAAAGGCCGCCGCCGCGGCCAGCAGCACGGCCAGCGCCGCCAGACCGACGAAGCCGAGGGTCGGGATCGCCTCGCGACCCACCTGGAAGTTGACGCTGCAGGTGGTCTGGAAGGCGCCGGTTTGACTGTCAAAGATGAGCGCCTCGGCAGTGTATGTCTCGATATTGCCCGAGGCTGGCAAACCCAGATTGAACGACTCGGGGTCGTTGTTGGTGCCGGTGATCGTGACGGTACGGTTGGCGCCCGCCACGATCACGCCCTGGGAGTTCTTGAGGTTCACCTCGATGCGCACGCTCTGGGTGGGCAGGGTGGTGTCGGCCTCGACCGTCACGGTCACCTGCTCGCCCCACTGGTAGTTGCCCTTGTTGGTGGTGATGGTGCGGCAGGAGGCGGTGGCCGGGGCGCCGCCGTCGATGATCAGCTGGCCACGGGCAATCCAACTGCACCAGTTGCCGACGCCCAGGGTATCCACCTGCATGCGCACGGTGTTCTTGCCCGCCACCACCAGCCCCAGGGGGATGGTGAAGGAGGGGTTGGACCACTGGTTGTTGGCGCCGGTGGCCACACCCACCAAGGTGTTGTTGAAGTACACCTCATTACGCTCGTCCGGGAAGTCCACATCCCAGGTTTCCAGCAGCAGGATCGCCGAGGTGGTGGGCAGAGGGCCGGTGACAAAGATATTGAACTCGATGGGGTGAATGGAGCTGGTATTGAAAAGGCAGCCCGGGCTCGCAGCTCCCATGTCCCCGTCGGCCACGCCAGTGCCGGCGTTGTTCTCGTTGTCGGTGTCGGTCAGATAGGTGGCGCCGCTGGTTGCAAGGGCGGTCGCGAGAGGCGGAGCTGGGGGCGGCGGAGCCTGTCCGTGGTCGCTGGCCACCGCCACGGCCACGAGGACAAGCGGGCACACCAAAGATGCCACAGCAAGTAACCTTTTCATAGAATCCTCCTTCGCCGGCTACAGTAGCGCATCCTGCGGGAGCTGTCAATGCTCTTAACAGCTGCGCTTCGAGATGGGCCAGCTCATTGACCTCCACAGATTTCGCACTGACGGCGTACCAGCTCGCGATCAGGGAGTCTGTTTCTCAGGTTCAAAAAGATGCGGCACCAGTTCGGCGCGGCGATCGCGCAGGAACAACCGGCGCGCCGGGGAGGAAGCAACGAGGGAAAGGTCGCAGTCGGCGTAGAGGATGCACCCCTCGCCCAGGGGGGCGCGGGCGATGACCTGGCCGAGTGGGTCGCAGACGAAAGAACCGCCGGCGAACTCCAGCACCTCCTCGCGGCCGACGCGGTTGGCGAGGGCGGCGAAGTAGCCGTTCTGGAAGGCCGCGACGCGCATCTCCGCCTCGAACAGCCCCTCCGGCCACTCCCCCACCGCGCCGGCCTGGGGGACGGCGACAATCTCGGCGCCTCTCAAGGCCAGGGCGCGCATCACCTCCGGGTAGTGGCGGTCGTAGCAGATGGCCACGCCCAGGCGGCCCACCGCGGTGCTGTACACGGGCATGCCGCGGTCACCGGGGGCGTAGTACCCCTGCTCGTGGAACGCCGGCATCTCGGCGATGTGCAGCATCCGGGTCACCCCCAAAAGGCGCCCGTCGGCGTCGATCACCGGCGAACTGTCAAAGGCGTGATCATCCTCGCGCTCGTACAGGTTCAGGACAATGACCACACCAAGCTCCCGCGCCAGCGCGGCAAAGGCGTCGGTGGTGGGGCCCGGGACCTCTTCGGCCAGCCCGAGGGGTGGTGGGCCGCAGACCGGTCGCTGGGGAAAAAACGGGGTCAGCGCCAGTTCCGGAAAGATCACCAGACGGGCGCCGTGGGCGGCGGCCTGCCGCACCGCCGCCAGGCCGCGCTCAAGATTGAACCGCGGGTCGTGGTTCACCTCGTATTGCACCAGGGCGATGCGCATGGTCATGGGATCAGTGTACCCCGCCGGTGGCTTTGCCAGGCCGGTATTCCAGGTGGCGAACCGTCGCCTCCACCGCCGCCAAGTAGTCTTCCCCCTCCACCAGCTGCCGCAAACGCTCCGAGACCGGCAGGACCATGGGATGTACCCCCCAGCGCACCGGTTG
Source organism: Acidobacteriota bacterium (assembly GCA_039961755.1). Lineage (GTDB taxonomy): Bacteria > Acidobacteriota > Thermoanaerobaculia > Thermoanaerobaculales > Thermoanaerobaculaceae > CALEVZ01. Next base: position 39,040 of record JABRVY010000532.1, read on the forward strand.
GTTGGCATCCCTGTCCCACACCGCAAGGTTGTCGACGGCGCGCGAAGCCATGGCCAGAGGCATCCCGGCGAGCGCCACGCCGAGGGCGCGAAACAGCGCCTCGTGCGCCGGGTCGAGAAAGCGCAGGTGCTTGCGGCTCAAGACGGCAATGTGGTAGTGGCTGGGGTGGACGAAGATGCCGTCGAGGGAGAGGCTTTCGCACATCACCACCAACCAGCCGAAAACCTCGGTGAGGATGCCCAGGCCGGGGTGCTGC
>JABRVY010000533.1:0-3844 GCA_039961755.1 Acidobacteriota bacterium
GGGGGTGGGCCCGGGAGGGCGCGGCGTCTACCTGGACCTCACCGGGGCGGTGCAAAAGCTGGGCCGGGCGGTGATCGAGGAGCGCTACGGCAACCTCTTCGAGATGTACCAGCGCATCACCGGCGAGGACCCCTACCAGGTCCCCATGCGCATCTACCCCGCCCCCCACTACACCATGGGCGGCCTGTGGGTGGACTACAACCTCATGAGCACCATCCCGGGCCTGTTCGTGCTGGGAGAGGCCAACTTCTCCGACCACGGGGCCAACCGCCTGGGGGCCTCCGCCCTCATGCAGGGGCTGGCCGACGGCTACTTCATCGCCCCCTACACCGTCACCGGCTACCTGGCCAGCACCCGCCTGCCGGCGGTGAGCACCGACCACGAGGCCTTCCGGGACGCCCTGGCCGAGGTGGAGGGGCGCACCCGCCGCCTGGTTTCCCTCGCAGGCCGGCGCAGCGTGGACGAGCTGCACCGGGAGCTGGGGGCGGTGATGTGGAACCTCTGCGGCATGAGCCGGACGGCGGCGGGGCTCGAGGAGGCCATCGAGCGCATCGCCGAGCTGCGGCAGCGCTTCTGGGAGGAGGTGCGGGTTCCCGGTGACGCCCGGGACCTCAACCAGGAGCTGGAGAAGGCGGGGCGGGTGGCCGACTACCTGGAACTCGCCGAGCTCATGTGCCGGGACGCCCTGATCCGGGAGGAGTCCTGCGGCGGGCACTTCCGGGAGGAGTATCAGACCCCCGACGGGGAGGCCCGGCGCGACGACGAGAACTTCGCCCACGTGGCGGTGTGGGAGTGGACCGGGGAAGGGCAGCCGCCGCGGCGGCACACCGAACCCCTGGTATTCACCCACGTGCAGCTGACCACCCGCAGCTACGCCTGAGCAGGGAGGAGCAAATCCATGCGCCTGGAACTGCACATCTGGCGGCAACCCCACCGCGAGGCCCGGGGCCGTCTCGTGACTTACCACCTGGATGGGGTCAGCGAACACATGTCCTTTCTGGAGATGCTGGACCACCTCAACCAGCAGCTCATCGCCCGGGGGGAGGAGCCGGTGGCCTTCGAGCACGACTGCCGGGAGGGGATTTGCGGCTCCTGCGGGGTGGTCATCAACGGGCAGGCCCACGGACCCCTCGAGGGCACCACCTGCTGCCAGCTCCACATGCGCTACTTTGCCGACGGCGACGTGCTCGTCATCGAGCCGTGGCGGGCCCGGGCCTTCCCGGTGCTCAAGGACCTGGTGGTGGACCGCTCCGCCTTCGACCGCATCATCCAGGCGGGGGGCTACATATCCACCCGTACCGGCTCCGCCCCCGACGCCAACGCCATCCCGGTGGCCAAGGAAGCGGCCGAGATGGCCATGGATGCCGCCGCCTGCATCGGCTGCGGGGCCTGCGTGGCCGCCTGCCCCAACGGGGCGGCCATGCTCTTCGTGGCCGCCAAGATCACCCACCTGGGGGTGCTCCCCCAGGGGCAGCCGGAGCGCCTGCGCCGTGCCCGCGCCATGGTGGCGCAGATGGAGCGGGAGCTCTTCGGCGGCTGCAGCAACGCCCGCGAGTGCGAGGCGGTGTGCCCCAAGAACATCTCGGTGGCCACCATCGCCCGCCTGAACCGCGATTTCCTCAAGGCTTCCCTCTCCGCCTGAGAGGGCCTCGACCGCTGCTGGCGCGGGTCCGCAAGGTAGGCACTGAACTCTCCTCCGACGTCCCGGTGGCGTGGCCGCCAGGCGTCAAGATCCTAGATCCTGTATGCTGTTTGCGGTGAAAGACAGCTCGCGACAGCGAGATGGATTGGCAAGTAGATGAAGCAGTTAGACCTCCTCTCCCGCTTGCCGTCAGCGCTCGAGGCAGCGCTGTGGGATGCCAACCCGTGGTGGCGGGGAGAGCGCCTTTTCCAGTTGCCCCCCATGCGGCGATGGACATTTGAACCTGTGTTGAACAATCTTACCAGAGGTCTGACGCCGGCCACGGTGCTGCGAGGCCCGCGACAGGTGGGCAAGACCGTCCTCATGAACCAGGTGATAACTACCCTGCTTGACGCCGGCGTTCACCCGCGCCGCATCCTCCGCATCCAGTTCGATTTCTTGCCAACCTTCAAGAGGGTCGAGGAACCGCTCCTCGAAATCCCCCGTTGGTTCGCCCAGGAGGTGCTGGGCAAGACGCTCAATCAGGCCGCCATCGATGGTGAGCAAGCCTTTCTCTTCCTCGATGAAGTGCAAAATCTGCCCGACTGGTCCACGCAGCTCAAGCAGCTCGTTGACATCAACCCAGTACGTGCGTTGGTGACGGGAAGCTCCGCGCTGCGCATCGAGGCAGGACGCGACAGCCTGGCCGGACGCATCACCACCCTCGAGATGGGGCCACTGCTCCTGCGGGAGATCGGAATTCTGCGGGGTCTGGGCAACCCAGGCGCCTTTTTCCCTCCCGATGGACTGGCCCCCCTCAAGGAAAAGGCCTTCTGGCTGGAGCTGCGTGCCCACGGCGAGACCTGCCGCGCCTTTCGATCCATGGCTTTTGCCGCGTTCTCCGAGCGGGGCGCCTACCCCGTGGCCCAGAACCACCCCGATCAACCGTGGGAGGCAGTGGCCGATCTCCTCGTCGAGACCGTGATCCGCCGCGCCCTTCAGCACGACCTGCGCCTGGGACCGCGTGGAAAAAAGCGCGACGAACACCTTCTCGAGGAGGTCTTTCGTCTGGCGTGTCGGTATGTGGGTCAGGCTCCCAGCCAGGCGCTTTACCTCGACGAGTTGAAGCGATCCATGGACGCCAACATCGGGTGGCAACGGGTGCTTTCCTACCTCAAGTTCCTGGATGGAACCCTGCTGATCCGCCTCATCGAGCCCATGGAGCTACGGCTGAAACCACGGCGCGGGGCCGCCAAGCTGTGCCTGTGTGACCACGCCCTGCGCGCCGCCTGGCTCCAAGAGGTGGTTCCACTTTCTCCCAGTGGGTTGGAGAAGCAACCACATCTCGCCCATCTTGCCGGGCACATTGCCGAGAGCGTTGTGGGTTACTTTCTGGCCTCGCTCAAGAACCTTGACCTGGCGCACCTCCCCGAACGCGGCGTCGAAAGGGAGGTGGATTTCGTTCTGACAGTCGGCGAGCAGCGCATCCCTCTCAAAGTGAAGTATCGGCGAAACATCGACTTTCGTGATACTCTGGGCCTCCGCACCTTCATCGAGAAGGCGAGCAACAATGCCCCTTTCGGAGTGCTCGTCACCCTCCTGGATGACCCCTCCATCGACGACCCGCGAATCGTCTCCCTCCCGCTGTCCACCCTTCTGCTGCTCCGCTGAGCCTGCTGCTCCAGCGGCTGGGAGGGCCTTCGGGCACCAGCACCAGTCCTTCCCTTCTCCAGGATCCCCGATCCTCGAACTTACCCCCGACCCGGCCACCGGCCTGGAGGCAAGGAGAGTTTCGTCCCCGGGAGCATGGGCCGACTGCTTGCCGGTTTCCGATGGGGGGAGCGCGGCGCATCCCCGACACAGGACTTCGCGCCCTGCACACGTGCACACGTGACAGCAAGATCTACCCTTGCATACTTCGCCTTCGTCGCTATCGCCTCCTCCGCGGTGCTCGCTGTGAACCTTGTGCAGCCCTGGCCCGCAGGAATCTCCAACCAGGTACCGCCGGGAAGTCAGTGGAAATCCCGGGAGGGGGGAGCGGGCGCGGAGGCAAAGAGGGGGCGCACCTCCTCGGCCCGCAGGGTGAGCACCCCGTCCCGGGCCTGCACCACCCCCTCCGCCTCCAGCAGCGCCGCCCCGGCCAGCACGGCCCGCCGGGCGCGGAACAGGTCGGGCATGATCACCACGTTGGCAAAGCCCGTCTCGTCCTCCAGGGTGAGAAAG
>JABRVY010000534.1:0-1578 GCA_039961755.1 Acidobacteriota bacterium
GTTCCCCCCGGGCGGGGTGGTGGGGGATGAGCGCCGCCGCCGAGGCGTTCCTGGACCAGCTCGTCACCTGGCGGGAGCTGGGGCAGGTCTTTCAGTTTCACCGCCCGGACGCCGAGGAGTGGGCTTCCCTGCCCCCCTGGGCCCGGGCCACCCTGGAGGCCCACGCCCGCGACCGGCGGGAGCACCTGTATGATCTGGACCAGTTTGCCGCCGGGGCCACCCACGACCCCCTTTGGAACGCCGCCCAGGGGCAGCTGCGCCGGGCCGGGATCATCCACAATTACCTGCGCATGCTGTGGGGGAAGAAGATCCTGGAGTGGTCCGCCACCCCCCGGGAGGCGCTGGCCATCATGCTGGAGCTCAACAATCGGTTCGCCCTGGACGGGCGGGACCCCAACTCCGTGAGCGGTATCACCTGGTGCCTGGGGCGTTTCGACCGTCCCTGGGCGCCCGAACGACCGGTTTTCGGCACCATCCGCTACATGTCCTCCGCCCAGACGGCGCGCAAGATGCCCGTGGATGAGTACATCCGGACCTGGGCCCAGTGAGGGAGGAGCCATGGCCACCTTCACCGCCTCCACCTTCATTGCCGCTGCCCCGACCGAGGTTTACGCCTACCACGCCCGGCCGGGGGCGCTGGAGCGCCTGCTTCCCCCCTGGCAGCGGGTGCGTATCGTCCGCTCCATCGACGGGCTGCGGGATGGGGCCACCGCCGAGCTGGAGCTGGGTCTCGGCCCGCTGCGCCGCCGCTGGGTGGCGGAGCACCGCGACACTCGGGAGGGCGCGAGCTTTCGCGACGTGCAGCTGCGCGGTCCCTTCGCCGCCTGGGAGCATCACCACCGCTTCCTGGCCGAGGGGGACGGCTGTCGCCTGGAGGACGAGATCCACTATCGCCTGCCGGCGGGTCCCCTGGGGGCGCTGCTGGGGGAGGGGATCGTGCGCGGGATGCTCGAGCGCACCTTCGCCTTCCGCCATGCCCGTACACGGAGAGATATCCAGCGTCATCAGATATTTGCCGATCGTCCGCGGCTGAGGGTGGCGATCTCCGGAGCCTCCGGGCTGATCGGGCGAGCGCTCTCGGCGTTCCTCACCACCGGCGGACACCAGGTCGTGCCCATGGTGCGCCGCACCCCCGCCCCGCCCGGGGCCATCGCCTGGGACCCGGTCAGCGGCCGGGTAGATGCCGACGCCCTGGCCTGGTGCGACGCGGTGGTGCACCTGGCCGGCGAAAACATCGCCGCCGGCCGCTGGACCGCCGCCCGCAAGCAGGCCGTCCGCGCCTCCCGGGTGGCCGGCACCCGCCTGCTGGCCGAGACCCTGGCCGCCATGCCGGGCCCCCCCCGTACCCTCATCGCCGCCTCGGCCATTGGCTACTACGGCCACCGGGAGGAGGAGGTGGACGAGTCGGCGCCGCCGGGGCAGGGGTTCCTCGCCGAGGTGTGCCGCCAGTGGGAGGACGCCTGCGAGCCCGCCCGGCGGGCCGGGGTGCGGGTGGTCAACCTGCGCATCGGGGTGGTGCTCACCGCCGCCGGGGGGGCCCTGGCGCGGCTCTCGCCCATCTTCCGGCTGGGGCTGGGG
>JABRVY010000535.1:0-1594 GCA_039961755.1 Acidobacteriota bacterium
CGGCGGTTCCTTCCGTCTGCCCGAGATCATGGCCGCCGCCGCCCCAGCTCCACCACCTCGGCGAGCGCCGGCCGGGCGGTGAAGCCGGAGATGTGAAAGTTGGAGCGGTGGGCGAGGAGGATGGCGGCGGTGTCATCGCCGATGGCGGCCTCGTAGTCCTTGAGGTGGGTGCGGTTGGTGCACCCCACGTCCTTGAGGCGCGCGCCGGCGGCGGCCATGATCTCGGGCAGACGGAAGGAACCGCCGATCTCGATGAGCTCTCCGCGGGAGACGATCACCTCGCGCCCGCTGGCGTGGGCGGCGAGGAGCAGAACCAGCGCGGCCGCGTTATTGGTCACCACCAGCGCCGCCTGGGAACCAAAGTAACGAGTGAGCCGGGAGGTGACGGGGGCCAGGCGTTCGCCGCGGGCGCCGGCCTCGAGGTCATACTCCAGGGCCAGGTAAGGCCGCAGGGATGGCGACAGGCGCGGGGCGCGCCCCAGGTTGGTGTGGATCAGCACGCCGGTGGCGTTGATCACCTCGGGGTAGGCGAGGGGGGTGGTGGTCTGCAGGAGACCGAGGGCGCGGGCGGCCAGCTGCTCCGCATCCGGCGCCGGTGCTCCGGCCTGTACCACCCGGCGGGCCTCCTCCACCGCCCGGCGCACCGCCTCGCGGCCAGCGCGGTGGCCGTACCGCTGGATCGCCTGGCGCAGGTCTGGCCGGGCCAGGAGGCGATGCACGGCGGGGAGCGCGGCGCGCTGGTCGCCCATGCCGGCAATTGTACGCTTCCGAGAGACTGGCCGAGGTGACCGTGAGCGCGGACCGTCGATGCGGCGGGGGAGGAGCACGGCACCGGAATGCCGAGCCGCCGGGCGGGCGAAAGAGCCCGGCGCGGCGCGCCCAGGGGGTGATGCGTCAAGAAAAGGAAAGAAGGCTATACCAGGTACCGGGCGGCTCGGGTGTATTCTGAAAATTGCGATGGACAGCGGGGTCACCATCGGTCAGCTGGAGGGCCTCCTGGAGCAGCTCGCCCGCCGCTGGGAACGCTTCGTGTCGCGGGATCCCCAGGTGCCCTTTCCCCCGGAGCGGGAGCGGCTACGTCTGGAGCAGCTCCTGCGCGAGGTGTCCCGGGAGGAGGGGCGCTCCACCGTCGAGCAGTTCCGCCTGGAGCAGCTCCAGCACCGGTTTTCGACGCTGTCGCAGCTGTGGCAGCGGCAGCTGCGGGATAGGGAAGAGGTGAAGCGGGGGAGCACCGCGAGCCCCGAGGCCGCCAACGTTCCCCCGGCGGCGCCCGTACACCGGGATGAGTTCGGTGCGCTCTTCGCCACCTACGCCGCTCAGCTGCAATCGGTGGGGAAGCGCCCGACGCTGGATGCTGCGAGTTTTGGCAAGGCTCTCCGGGCGCAGCGCCAGCAGCTGGAAGAGAAGGGATTCGAGGTGGACGGTTTCGAAGTCACCCGGGTCGGCGATGAAGTCAAGGTGCGGGCGCGGGCGCGCCGTCGAAAATGAGTGGTGGTGACTCAAGTGATAGAAAAAAATCGCATCACCTTCCAGCCCGCCAGCCCCCTCCTGGTGACCCCCGCGGGGGCCGGAAGGGTGCCGGGTGTGGTGGGGG
>JABRVY010000536.1:0-6580 GCA_039961755.1 Acidobacteriota bacterium
GGCCACCTGGGTGCGGGCCTTGGAGAGGATCACTCCCCGCAGGGGGGGCAGGGCCTGCAGGCGCACCCCGAGGGGCAGCTTGCGGCGCGGGCTCCTGGCCTTCCTCTCCGTCAGCCGCAGCGCCAGCTGGGCGGCGGTGTCGGCGATCCCCCCGGGGGTGGTGAGCACGTCCACCAGGCCCATGCGGTACGCCTGGCGGGCGCGCAGGCGCTTGCCGGTGAGCAGCAGCGGCAGTGCCGCCGCCAGGCCCAGACGGCGGGGCAGGCGCTGGGTTCCGCCGGCCGCCGGCAGCAGCCCCAGCATCACCTCGGGGAGGGCCAGCACGGTGGCGGGGTCGTCGGAGGCGACGATGACGTGGCAGGCCAGCGCCACCTCCAGCCCCCCGCCCAGGGCGGCACCGTGCACCGCCGCCACCACCGGCTTGCGGGTGGTGGCCAGACGCTGCAGCAGGGCGTTGCCCTCCCGGGAGAGCTTTTCTGCCTCCACCCCACTCATGGTCTGCACCAGATCCAGGTCGGCCCCGGCGATGAAGGTGTCCTCCTTGGCGGAGGCCACCACGATGGCCTTCACCTGGGGGTCGTCCAGGAGAGCATCGGCCTGGCCGGCGAACTCCTCCAGCAGCGCTGGCGAGAGGGTGTTGACCTTCTTGCCGGGGCAGTCCAGGGTGACCACGGCGACCCCCTCGGGGCGGCGCTCCACGCGAATGGCGTTCATCCTCGTCACCTCCCTCGCCTCACGCCCGCTCCAGCACCATGGCGATGCCGATGCCACCCGCGGCGCACGCTGCCACCAGCCCGTGGCGCCCGCGCTCGTGCCGCAGGCGGTGCCCGCAGGTGGTGAGCAGGCGCGCCCCGGTGGCGCCGAAGGGGTGGCCCACCGAGAGGGAACCTCCCCAGGCGTTGAGACGCTGGCGATCCACCCTCCCCACCGCCCCCGGCCGACCCAGGCGCTCGCGACAAAACTCTTTATCCTCAAGCACCTTGAGCACGGCCAGCACCTGCGCTGCAAAGGCCTCGTGCAGCTCCACCACCTCCACCTCCTCGAGGCTCAGGCCGGCCAGCGCCAGGGCCCGCGGGGCGGCCACCGCCGGGCCGAGGAGCAGCTCCTCCAGGGGGTCCAGCGCCACCACCGCAGAGCTCACCACCTCGGCCAGGGGCTCCACCCCCAGCTCGGAGACCTTGCGCTCGCTCATCAGCAGCACCGCCGCGGCGCCGTCGGAGAGAAAGGAGGCGTTGCCGGCGGTGATGGTGCCGGAGCGCCGGTCAAAGGCGGGCTTCAGCCTGGCGAGCTTGCCCTCATCGGTGTCACCCCGCACCCCGTTGTCGACGCTCACCCGGCGGAAGCTGCCGGGCACCATCACCGGCACGATCTGCCGCGCCAGCAGGCCGTCGGCGGTGGCGCGGGCGGCGCGCTGGTGGGAGGCGGCGGCGAAGGCGTCCTGCTCCTCCCGGCCAATCCCCAGCCGCTTGGCCAGGCGCTCGCCGGCCTGCCCCATGCTTTCCCCGGTGGTGAACTCGGCAATGGCGGGGGGGTCGGGGAGCCAGTCGGAGAGCTTCAGGGAGCCGAAGATGCGCAGCCGCTGCCACGTCCCCCGGGCCTTCTGGGCGGCGATCAGCGCCTTGCGCACCGGCCGGCGGAAGCGGATGGGGGCATCGGACATGGTCTCTGCCCCGGCGGCGATGACCACGTCCGCGTCCCCACACTGGATGGCCCGCACCCCGTCCACCGCCGCCTGCAGCGACGACACGCACGCCACCGTCACCGTGTAGGCGGGGCAGGACTCGGGCAGCCCGCACCCCAGCCCCACCTCCCTCGCCAGGTTGGAGGTGCGGGGGTCCTGGATCACCGTGCCCAGCACCAGGAGGTCCACCAGCGCCGGGTCCACCCGGGTGCGGTGCAGCAGGCCGGCCACCGCGGCCCGCCCCAGGTCGCAGGCGGTCATGTCGGTGAAGTCGGTGGATGAACGCAGGAAGGGGGTGCGGCACCCCTCGACGATGAAGACCCGTTCGCCTCGAGCCATGGGCCCTCCCGGCGTGTTCTCCCGGCAGCTTGCAGTATCCTCGAGAGCCCTGTCAAGGGAGAATCACGGTGCCTCGGTAGGGCCGGCGGCGGTCCCGGCCAGCTCGTGGGTGTCTTGATCGTAGCGGCCGGCCAGTTCGTCCACTACGGTTTCCTCCGCCAGGGGCACGCCGGAGATGTAGCCAGCGCGGGCGATGGCGTGCGCCGCCACCGGCGCGGTGATCAGCAGGAAGAGCGACACCAGCAGGGCGCGCAGGGCGACAGCGCCGTCCCACAGGGCGATGGCCACCGCCGCCACCACTAGCGCGGCGCCCAGGGTGGCGGCCTTGGAGGACGCGTGCATGCGGGTCAAGAAGTCGGGCATGCGCAAAAGGCCTACCCCGGCCAGTAGCATGAACAGGCAACCGCTGCCCGCCAGGACCAGGGCGATCGCCAGACGCAGGGTGATCATCGACGTACCTTCCCCTCGAGATAGCGGGCCACCGCCACCGTGCCGATGAAGGCGATCACCGCCAGCACCAGGGCCACGTCCAGCAGCACCGGTGCCTGCCACAGCACCGCTGCCAGGGCGGCCATGGCCACGCCCGCCGCGGCCACCACGTCGAAGGCCACCACCCGGTCGGCGAGCGACGGTCCCAGGGCCAGCCGCAGTGCCGCCAGGGCCATGGCCACGGTCAGCAGGGCCAGCAGTCCGTACCCGGCGATGGCCAGCGCGGGACTCATCGCAGGAGCTCCATTACCCGCCGTTCGAAACCGTTCTTGATCTCGGCCCGTACCGCCTCCGGGTCATCCACGAACATGCAGTGCACGTACAGCACCGACCGGTCATCGGCCACATCCAGGGTGACGCTGCCGGGGGTGAGGGTGAGGACGTTGGCGAGCAGGGCGATCGCGCTGGCGTCGCGGGTGGACAGCGGCACCGCCACCACCCCGGGGCGGCGCAGCGCTTTGGGGGTGATCACGTCCTGGGCCACGCGCAGGTTGGCCTTGACCAGCTCCTTGAGGAAGAAGGCCGCAAAGGCGACGGCGTGCGGCAGCTTGCGCACGTAGGAGGCGGTTCCCGCCAGAGGTGCCAGCAGGGCCAGCGCCCCGAAGCCCAGCAGGAAGCCGAGCAGGAAGTGCACCGGCTGGCGGCTGCCCATCAGCGCCATCCACAGCAGGGCGAGAAGCAGGTTGGCGAGAAGCGGGCTCATGGCTCCCCCTCCCCCCCCCGGCCGGCGGAGTCGTTGGCGGTGGCAACGCCCACGGCGGCCACGTAGGAACTCGGCGCGAGGAGCTGCTCCGCTGCCCGCCGGGACAACTCGTACAGCGGCCGGGGGTAGAGGCCAATGGCCACGGTGAGGGCGGCCAGGCCCACCGACGGTGCCGCCAGCAGGGCCAGGCGCCACCTGGACGGGGGGGGCGGTGGAGTGGCCGTGTCCGGCGCCGGCTTCCAGAACGCCTCGGTCCAGATCTTGACCATGCTGAGCACGGTCAGAAGGCCCGCCCCCAGGGCGGCGGCGACGGTCCACCAGGCGGCCCCGGCGAGCCCCGCCCGCACCACCGCCAGCTTGGCCCAGAAGCCGGAGAGGGGCGGCACCCCGGCCAGCGAGCCGGCGGGGATGAGAAACAGCAGGGCCAGCCACGGCGCGGCGGTGGCCAGCCCGCCCACCTTCGATAGCTGGAAACTGCCCCCCAGGCGAGCGGCGATCCCGGAGACCAGGAACAGGTTGGCCTTGACGATGATGTGGTGGACGATGTAGAGCACCGCTGCAGCGAGCCCGGCGGTTCGCACCGCCGGGGAATCGGAACCCACCAGCGCCAGCCCCATCACCATGTAGCCGATCTGGCTGACGATGTGGAACGACAGGATGCGGCGGGTCTCGAACATGGCCACTGCCCCAAGAACCCCAAAAACCATGGTGAGGGAGGCAACGGCCAGCAGGAAACTTCCCGCCCCGGGGAGGGGGGGGAAAACCAGGGTGAGGACGCGGATCAGGGCGTACACCCCCACCTTGGTCAGGAGTCCCGCCAGCAGGGCCGACACCGCCACCGGCGGGGTGTGGTAGCTGGCGGGCAGCCAGGTGTAGAGGGGGAAGACCGCCGCCTTGATGCCGAAGGCCACGAAGAACACCCCCGCCAGGGCCAGCACCAGCTCCGGCCGGGATTCGGCAATCAGGCTCAGGCGCAGGTGCAGCTCGGCCATGTTGAGGGAACGGGTGATGCCATAGGTCAGCCCCACTCCGGCCAAAAATAGCGCCGAGGACACCAGGTTCAGGGTCACATAGGTGAGCGCCCCGGCCATTTGCGCCCGTTCCCCCCCCAGGGCGAGGAGCACGAAACTGGCCATGAGCAGCACCTCGAAACACACGTAGAGGTTGAAGATGTCCCCGGTCAGGAAGGCCCCGGCCACCCCGGCCAGCAGCACCTGCACCAGGGGGAAGTAGGCGAACGCCCGCCGCCCCGGGTCGATATCGGCGAGGGAGTACACCGTCACCGCCAGCCCGATGACGCCAGTGACCACCACCATGACGGCGCCCAGCAGGTCGGCGGCGAAGGTGATGCCAAAGGGAGCCGGCCAGCTGCCCAGCTGCACCGCCAGCACCCCCTCCCGCAGGACCTGCCGCAGCAGCACGAGACCGGTCGCCAGCTGTACCCCCGCCCCCACGATCCCCACTGCCGCCTGGATGCGCGGGGCCCGCCAGGCCAGCAACCCCGCCGCCGCGGCTGCCAGCGGCGCCAGGAGGGGGAGCAGGACCGTCCAGCCGGTGGTCATGACCCATTCTCCATGGCCGCGGGGTCATCCGTGCCGGTCACCTCGAACACCCGGCGCGCCAGCACGGCGGCAAAGGAGACCACCGCAAAGCCGATGACGATGGCGGTGAGAATGAGGGCCTGGGGCAAGGGGTCGGCGGCGCCGGGTGGCGGTGTGATCTCTCCGGGTGCCACCAGCGGTGCCTCGCCCCGCACCACCCCGCCAGCGGAAAAGATCAGCAGATTGGCGGCGTGACCCAGGAGCACCAGGCCGAGGAGGAGCTTCACCAGGCTGCGGCGCAGCATCAGGTAAAGCCCACAGGCGTAGAGACCGCCCACCACCACGGCGAGGAGGAGCTCCACCTAGTCCTCCCCCAGGGTGAGGAGGATGAGGGTGGTAGTGCCCACCACCACCAGGTACACCCCCACATCGAACAGCAGCGGTGTGCCCACCTTGCCGATGCCCGGCAGGGCGACGGGCAGCCAGTGGGCGGTCAAGAAGGGACCCCCCGCCGCCGCGGCCACTCCGCCAGCGACCAGCGCCGCCGCCAGCCCGGCGGCAATGATGGTGCGGGGGTCGGCGCGCAGCAGCTGCAGGGTGGCCTGCGGCCCCCAGGCCAGGGCGTGGAAGGCAAAGGCGGCGGCCGCCAGCAGCCCGCCGATGAAACCGCCGCCCGGCTCGTTGTGGCCGCGCAGCAGCATGAACACCGACAACAGCAGTAGCAGCGGCATCAGGTAGCCGGTGGCGGCGCGCAGGATGAAGGACGTCATGGTTCACCCCCGCGATCGTTGTCCGGCCTGAGGCGCAGGAGCGCCCACACCCCCAACCCGGCGAGGGCGACCACCGTGATCTCCCCCAGGGTGTCGAGGGCCCGGAAATCCACCAGGATGACGTTGACGACGTTGCGCCCATGGGCAGCGGGGAAGCTCTCGGCCAGGTAGTACTCCGAGGTGGAGGGAGGGAAGCTGCCGGGCATGACCGCCAGCACGAACAGCGCCATGACGACGCCGGCACCGCCGGCCAGCAGGGCGTGGCCCAGGCGCTCGGCGTGGCTGGAACGCTCGGGGGAGGGGGGCAGGTGGGCGAACAGCAGCGCCAGCAGGATGACCGTCAGGCTCTCCACCATGATCTGGGTCATGGCCAGGTCGGGGGCGGAAAACAGGGCGAACAGCAGGGCGATGCCGAGTCCCGACAGCCCCAACGCCACCACCGCCGCCAGCCGCTTGGGGAACACCACCGCCATGACCGCCCCGGCAAGGATGAGAACGGCCAGGGCAACCTCGTGCAGCTGCACCTGCGCCAGGCCAGCGGGCAGGGATGGCAGGCCCAGGAGGATCAGGGAGGGGGCTGCAACGCTCAAGGTAGCGGCGATGATCACGCTCAAGGAGCGGCCCAGCGAGGGTATCTGCACCAGGCGGGAGAGCCGGTCGGCAGCCGTCGGGAGAGCCGCCAGCCCGGCGTTGAAGGCGCGGGTGGGACCGACGCGGCTGGCGAGCTCCAGCAGTCGCCGCGCCGTGGCCATGCGCCGCCGCAGCAACAGGAAGAGTCCAACGCCTCCCCCCACCGTCACGGTGCTGAGCACCAGCACGGTGAGCGCCTCCACGCTCAAACCGTGCCAGAGCTTGAGTTTCATCTCTACCTCCCGGCCCAGGATGGCGGCGGCCATGGCGGGACCGAGGGTGCGATCGAAAGTGGCGGGGACGAGACCCACGAACAGCCCGGCCAGCCCCAGCAGCAGGGGTCCCAGCAGCATGAAGGGTGAAGCCTCATGGGGAGGGTGAGATAGCTCCCTACGCCGGAACAGGAACGGCTTGACCGCCACCATCC
>JABRVY010000537.1:0-9325 GCA_039961755.1 Acidobacteriota bacterium
GGCCGGGGCGCTGGCCACGGCATCGCGGCGGTCAGGTGCAGGGACGGTGCGGGCGATTTCCTGGGGGCAGGTGGTCGTGGGAGGGGGGCTGGTGGCTCTGGCCGCCAGCCGCCGAGTGGATGTGGCGCTGGCGCTCATGGTGGTGATCGGTGCGGCGGTGGCGGTGCAGCTCTCCATCTCCAACGCCGCCATGCAGGTGAGCGCTCCCGAGGGCCTGCGAGGTCGGGTCATCTCCCTGTACATCTGGATATTCGCCGGTCTGGCCCCGGTCGGCGGTCTGCTCGCAGGGGCGGCGGCCGAGGTGACCAGCGCCACCGCGACCGCCGCCGCCTGTGGCCTGGCATGCATGGTGTCGGCGCTGGTGCTGGTTTTCTCGGGCGGCGGGACTACAATCGAGGTCGGAGTGCAGCGATGAGGATCGAGATCACCTACTGTGTGGTGTGAAACTACGAACCCCGGGCCGCCGGTCTGGCGGCCGAACTCAAGCAGGCGTTCGGCGTCGATCCCGTCCTCATCAAGGGTTCGGGGGGGGTATTCGACGTCGTCGTCGACGGCAAGGGTGTCTTCTCCAAGCTGTTCACTGGCCGCTTCCCGGAACCGGGAGAGGTGGTGGAACTGATCCGCCGGCGCCAGGCGGCCAGCTGACGGGCGCCGCGCCCTCCCCGTCATCCGGCTCGCACGATCCGTGACCGTGCCCGAGTCGGTGCCCGTGTCCGCGTCCGTGTCGGTGACTGTGTCCGTGTCCGTGTCCATGACGGTGCCCGTGCCCGTGACCGTCCCCTGGGTGCGCGGGCCTCTGGCCCGCTCTCACGGTCGGTGAGGGCTTGCCACGGCCAGAGCGGTACCCGTGTCGGCGACCCTGCCCGTGACCGTGACCGTGACCGTGACCGTGTCCGTGTCCGTGGCCGTGACCGTGGCGGTGTCGGTGCCGCCCGGGCGGCGTGGCCTGGTGGTGTTCTGACTCTGCGGGTAGCGCCCGGGGGCGGGCGCTGTCAAGGGCAAGCCGCCCTGCGGCGGTCGCCTGCGGCGACCCTGTGACAGCGCCCGCCCCGGGCGCTCTGGCGGCTCGCATGAACACCACTCGGACCACGCCGCCCCCGTCGACCCCGAACCGTTCCTTCACCGCCCACCAGCTGGCCCTCGAGGCCGCCGGCGCCGCCGTCGCCCTGGCGCTCCAGCTGCCGGCTCCGCTCAGGTCGCTGAGTGATCAGCTCCTACGGTCAGCCTCCTCGGTGCCCGCGAACCTGGCCGAAGGTGCCGGACGGGCAGGGCGCGACCGCCTCCATCACTGGCGCATCGCCTACGCCTCGGCATTGGAGGCGGACAGCCACCTTCGGCTGCTGCTGAGGGCCGGCGCGGTGGACGGCGCCGCAGCGCAGCGCGCTCTTGACCTCTTCGACCGTGTCCGGGCTATGACGTGGAGGCTGATCCACCCGCGGCGGTGACGGTGACCGTCCCCTGGGTGCGCGGGCCTCTGGCCCGCCCCTGGCGGTCGGCACGGTTTACCACGGCCGGAGCGGTGTCTTTGTCCGTGACCGTGTCCGTGTCCGTGCCGGTGTCCGTGCCGGTGCCCGTGACCGTGCCCGTGTCCGTGTCCGTGTCGGTGTCCGTGACCGTGCCCGTGTCCGTGTCCGTGTCGGTGTCCGTGACCGTCCCCGAGTACGCATCCCTGGCGCGCGCGGTCGGCTGCGGCTGGCCTCGCGGTGGAGTGAGCCTAGCGCGCGGCGCCTCTCCGCCCGGCCAGCCACGCCAGGGTCGACACCGCCAGCGCCGGAAAGATGGGCTCGAGGCCGAGGGGGTACGTGCCCGCCGAGGTGCGCAGGAGGACCCAGAGGACGGCGGTGAGCGCGGCGCCCACCATGGCGGCGACCGCCCAGCGAGGTCGGAATCGCCAGCGCGGCGGCGCATGGCTCAGGGCCAGGGGCAAGAGGAGCGCCGCGGTGACGACGCTGCCCACGTCGTGCCAGATGGCCACCACCGAGCGCAGGGCCAGCGCCAATCCCACCGCCGCTCCACCGGCAAGGACCATGCCGGCCATGGTCCAGTGTTTCTCGTCCACCCGCCGCGCCAGCTCCGGCGCCACGTCGTGGCCGATGGTGGCCGCCGCCAGGAACAGGTACGAATGGGCGGTGGACATCACCGTGGCAAACAACCCGACGGCGAACAGGGCGTTGGCCACCGGGGGGAGAACCAGGCGCCCCAGCTCGGGATAGGCGAGGACGGGGTTGGGGAGGTCGGGCAGCAGGACCCGGGCAGCCAACCCCGCGAAGGTGGTGAGGAAGTCGAAAACGATCCAGAAGGCAACGGAAATGAGAATGCCCCGCCGCGCCACAGCGGGCGTGGCGGCCGCGTAGCAGCGCTGGTAAAACGTTGGTTCGACGAGAGTTTGCATGGCAATGAAGTACCACACGGCGATCGCCTGGACGCCCTGCCCGCCGTCCCAGGCGCGGCTTACCTCCGGCAAGGCGGACCACAGCGCGCCGAACCCCCCGGTGGCATGGAGCGCCGCCGGCAACAGCACGACGAACGCCGCGTACATCAACACCATCTGCAGCGCGTTGGTGCGCACCACGGTACGAAAACCGCCGGCCACCGCATAGGCGATGAGAAGCGCCACCGATCCGAGCAACGCCGCCGGCAAGGGTATCCCCAGGTAAATACCGGTCAGCTCACCCAGCATCAACACGTAGGCCGCCGGCACCGCCATGGCCAGCACCAGCAGCGCCCCCACCCGCGCCGCCGCCGGGCCGTAGGCGGCCAGTAGCTGGTCGGGGATGGAGAGCGCCTCGCTGCGGCGCGCCCGCTCCGCCAGCAGAAGGGCGAAGATCAGCGCCGCCAGGTAGTACGGCACCCCGAACACGACCCAGTTGGAGATGCCGTGGCGGTAGGAAAACTCCCCCACCCCCAGCACGCCGCCGTACCAGGTGGCCACCAGGGTGGCCACGAACGCCGGGGTGGTCAGTCGCCGGCCGGCGAGCAGGAACTCCAGACCGCTGGCGCGTCGCCCCCGCCAGGCGACGGCGAAGAGCGCCACCGCCCAGGCTCCCAGGGCTGCGAGAACGAGAGGATCTGGGGCTGCGCCCGTCACCGGGTGTGCTCGCTACCAGCGGGAGGAGGCACCGCCGCCGCCGAAGGAGCCACCGCCCCCCGAAAAGCCGCCGGACCTGCCAGAGCTACCACCCGAACTGGCCATCGAAGACGCGAAGCGAGCCAGGCCGGGGCGGGCCTTGAGGAACGCCTTCCCCGCCGGGGTCGATCTCAGCCAGATCTTGAGGATGGGAAAGCCGATCAGCCAGATCGCCAGCAGCGGCAGGCCCACGTAGGGGGTGAACAGGATGGTGGGAAACACCGCCCAGAACGGGATCAGAAAGAGGTACAGAAACCACCCGCCGAACCCCGGGCTGAACAGGGCGGTCAAGGAGAAGGTCCCGAGGACGGGCACGACGACGAGGGAGGCGATGACCCGCCCCATGATCCCGAGCTCCTCGCCCGCTGCCTCCGCCCCCCCCAGAGCGTTCTCGTCGCCGGCGATCACGCCCGCCACCGCCTGGACGCCCGCTTCGATGCCGCCGGGAAAGTCCCCGGCCCGGAAGCGGGGCCGGACCAGCCCATCCAGGATGCGGCGGCAGGTGGCGTCGGGGAGGACGCCTTCGAGCCCGTACCCCACCTCCAGCCGCATGGCGCGGTCCCCGGTGGAGATGAGGAACAGCACCCCGTTGTCCTTTTCCCGCTGGCCCAGTTTCCAGGTGTCGGCTACCCGCAGGGAGTACTCCTCGAGGTTTTCCCCTTCGAGGCTCGGGATGGTCAGCACCGCCACCTGGGCGGTGGTGTTCTTCTCCAGTTCCGCCAGCAGGTTCTCGAGGCTCTCTCGCTGTTCCCCCGACAGCAGTCCGGCGTGGTCGTTGACCCGGCCGGTGAGGTAGGGGACCTCCAGCGCCACCGCGGGTGCGACCGCCAGCACGGTGGCCAGGAGTAGTCGAAGGACCTGACCGCGACACCTCTCCTCACCGCTCATGCAGCCTCACCTCGTTGGCGAGTTCGTTGGTGTCGTCGGGACGGATCTCGACACCGCGGCGAGCGAGCAACCCCCCGCACTGGCGGATGGCCTCCACCAGCGCCGGCCCCGGCGTGCCCCGCCGCATCCCCGCCACGATCCCGTCCACGATCGCCTGCCACTCGGACTGCTGGACGCGGGCGTTGATGCCGGTATCGCCCAGCACCACCACCTGGTGCTCGAACAGGGATAGAAAGAGGAGGATGCCGGTGCGGTCCCGGGTGGAAAACACCTCCTCCTCCAGGAAGGCCTGGCGGGCGCGGCGCATGACCCGCCGCTCGATGATCGCTCGCCCGATCACCGCACGCCGGAGGGCGGGCCACAGGTTGACCACCAGCGCCCCTGCCGCGGCCCCGAGGGTAGCGGGCAGGGCGATCCAGCCGACGATGAAGGTGCTCCACAGGTCGGCGAGACCGTACACCACCGCGGCGCCGAGGGAACCCATGAGCGCCCCCAGCGCGGCGGCGCGCCAGGTGGCCACCTCGTACTCGTCGGAGGCCTCCACCACCACGGGGACGATCTCGCCCGCGGTCTGCCCCTCGGCCTCGCGCACGGCGACGGCAATGGCCTCGCGGTCCGCCGGACTGAACAGTTGCTCCACCTTCACAGCGACCTCCTTGCTCGGGGCATCAGGTGTTGCGAGAGGAAAGGCTACCACACAGAGGTCATCGCCAGTTGCCTCCCTCGCCCCTGAGGCTCCCGGGCCGACCGGCGCCGCGCTTTCCTGCGCTTCTGGCCGCCGCGCAGGCCCGGGGGGCCACCCTCGGTGCACGGGAGCGCGGGGAGGGCAGGGAGGTTACCGGGCGAAGGCCCTGGGGAGGAGAGTCGCCCGAGCCAGCAGGGTGGTGAACGGGACGCCGGACAGCCACCACAGG
This sequence comes from Acidobacteriota bacterium, assembly GCA_039961755.1. GTDB lineage: Bacteria > Acidobacteriota > Thermoanaerobaculia > Thermoanaerobaculales > Thermoanaerobaculaceae > CALEVZ01. Next base: position 4,930 of record JABRVY010000537.1, read on the forward strand.
CGGCTGGGGAGCTGGCCGGAGCGCGTCTCCCGCCGCTCTTCGGCGCTGCGGGTGTCCGCTTGGAGTTCCCCAAACCGCCTCTCCCGGCGCCCATCCTGGGAGGCGAATCGCGTGCTCCAACTGGGGTCCAGGTCGGCGAGGCGCCTGTCCCAGCGCGCCTCGGCGGCGTGGAGCTCGGCAAGCAGCTCGCTGCGCAGCTCGGCGAAGCGGGCGTCGGAGCGCTCATCCAGGTGCCGCAGCCACGCCTCCGCGTTGCCCAGACGTGCGGCAATCCCCTTGGCGCGCTCGCCCAGAAACTCGGTGAGGTTGGCCTGGGCCTCCTGCCACCCCTCCAGGCGGGCCAGCCGCCGGGCCAGGGCGTCGATGGCGGGATCGTGGATTGCGGTCGCGCTGGCGTGAGTTTACCAGCGGGTAAAGAAAGAGATGACTGCCTCCAAGTGAGGTGGTGGACTACAGGCCGGCGTCGGCAATCAGGGCGGCTGCGCCCGCCGGGTCGGCCTGGCTCTCCAGCAACGCCTGCAGGATGATCGGCACGACGATGGTGGCGTCCGATTCGATGACGAACATGGGGGTGTCCTTGGTGAGCTTGTCCCAGGTGATCTTCTCGTTGGGGGTGGCGCCCGAGTAGGAGCCGTAGGAGGTGGTGGAGTCGGAAATCTGGCAGAAGTAGCCCCAGGGTCGCACGTTCTCCTTGAGGTCGTACTTGATGGACGGCACCACGCAGATGGGGAAGTCGCCGGCAATGCCGCCGCCGATCTGGAAGAAGCCGACGCCGGGCCCGGCAGCGGAGAGCTCCTGGTACTGGTCGTAGAAGGCCACCATGTACTCGATGCCTGATTTGACGATGGCCGCCTCGCACTCGCCGGTCTTGACGTAGGAGGCGAAGATGTTGCCGAAGGTGGAGTCCTCGAAGCCGGGGACGACGAGGGGCAAGTTGGCGCGGGCGGCGGCCAGCAGCCAGCACTCCTCGGGGTTGCCATCGTACAGCGAGGGCGGCAGGGTGAGCACCAGCTCGTAGAAGTACTCGTGCCAGAAGCGCCGCTCGCCCCGCTCGCTGGCCCGTTTCCACATGGGCACGATGTGGTGCTCCACCACCCGGAAGGCCTCGTCCTCCGGGATGGACGTGTCGGTCACCCGACGCAGCTCCTGCTGACGGATGCGCTCGTCGTCCTCCTTGGTGAAGTAGCGATAGTCAGGGAAATCCCTGTAGGCGTGGTGGGCCACCAGGCGGAAGAGCGACTCCTCGAGGTTGGCCCCGGTCACCGACAGCCCGTGGAGGAGGCCGGCGCGAATCGCCGGCGCCAGGGTGATGCCCAGCTGGGCCGAGGACATCGCCCCGGCCATCGCCCAGAACATCGTGCCCCCGGCGTCCAGGTGGCGGCGGTAGGCGAGCAGCGCGTCGCGCAGCGCCCGCGAGTTGAAGTTCTTGTAGTTGCGCAACACGAAGGCAAGCGTCGGCAGCGTGGTCGGCGTCGCCATAATGAGAGGAATTCTAGCTCACGTCAGCTCGAGCGGCGAGGCCGCATGCCCTCATCCCTCCCGGGTGTCGAGGGTGAGGGGAGAGACGGTGATGTGCTCGAAGGACCGGGCGCGCCGGTGAAGTTCGACCACCCCCGGGAAGGGCCCGCGAAAGCCGCCGGCGGCGCGAAACTCGAAGGCATGCTCGGGGGCGTACAGTTCGGCTCCCCGGGACTCGGGGTGGTGCGTTTCGCTGATGGTGACGCCGACGGCCTCGACACCCTCGGGCAGGGCGGCCAGGACCTGTCCTCTGATCGCCTGGGCGATCTCCGGTGAGGCGGTTTTCGCCTCGAAGGAGAAACTGGCGCCGAGGACCTCGCTCTGGTTGACCACGGTGAGGCCCACCTCCTGCCCGCGGGCAGCCAGGGCCCGCACCAGCTCGCCCGCGGTGGCGGTGCTGGCGTAGATGGCGTGGTGGGAGGCTCCGGGGGCGAGCAGGTCCCGCACCCGGGTGGCCAGGGAGCTTGCAGCGATTCCCAGATCGCTGCCGAAGGCGATTTCGATCCGTTGGCCGCGTGCCGCCTCGAAGCCGGCGACGAACCCCCGCAGAGCTTTTTCGTTCCCGCTCACGACCAGTTGATGCCAGGTGCTCATGCGCGCCTCCTACTCGAAGAAGACCACATCCACCAGGATGAACGCGGGGATGAGGAAGGGCAGGGTGTAGCGGAGGATGTACCCGAAAAACGAGGGCATCTTCACCCCTGCCTCCTCGGCGATGGACTTGACCATAAAGTTGGGTGCATTGCCGATGTAGGTGTTGGCGCCCATGAAGACGGCACCGCAGGCGATGGCCTGCAGGTAGGCGTTGTTGTGCTCGATGAGCTGCAGGATGGCGGCCTTTTCGGGCAGGCCGGGCCACAGCCGGCCCAGGGAGGTGGAGAGGAAGGTGAGGTAGGTGGGGGCGTTGTCCAGGAAGGACGAGAGCAGGCCCGTTGCCCAGAAGAAGCTCGCCGGGTCGTGGACCGCCCGGATGACGAAGGCCAGCTCGCCGCTCTCGCCGGCGCGCAGCATGGCCAGGGGTGGAATGATGGTGGCGAAGATGCCGGCGAACAGGATCGCCACCTCGCGGATGGGCTCCCAGGTGAACTCGTTGGCCTGCCGGGTGGACCTGGGCGTGGTGGTCCACGACAGCGCCAGCATGCACAGCAACAAGGCGTCGCGCAGGAGGTTCTGGAGGTGCTGCTGGACCCCCAGGATGGTGACGTCGCCCAGGTGCAGCACGCCGGAGCCGATGACGCCGGCCAGCACCCCGGCGAGGAAGAAGAGGTTGTGCCACCCCTCGATGCGCAGCGGCTCGCGCGCCCCGCTGCCCTCGCGGACGGTCGCGTCCTCCTTGCGCCAGTAGTGGGTGTCAAGGGCGAAGTACGCCGACAGCAAGACGGCGGCCACCAGCAGCATTTCCTTCCACAGGGTGAGCGTCCAGAAGAACGGCACGCCGTGGAGGAAGCCCAGGAACAGCGGCGGATCCCCCAGGGGGGTGAGGCAGCCGCCCACGTTGGCCACCAGGAAGATGAAAAAGACCACCGTGTGGACCTTGTGGCGGCGCTCGCGGTTGGCACGCAGGAGCGGTCGGATCAACAACATGGCCGCTCCGGTGGTGCCGATCCAGGAGGCCAGCAGGGTGCCGATGACGAGGATTCCCAGGTTGGTGAGGGGAGCGCCGCGCAGGGTGCCGCCGATGTAGATGCCGCCGCCGATGGTGAACAGGGAGGCGAGCAGGATGATGAAGGGGATGTAGTCAATGATCGCCATGTGGGCGACCTCGTGCAGGGCCGGGCCGTTGTAGGCGATGACGAAGGGAATCAGGAGAACGAGAGCCCAGGCGGCGGACACCTTGGGGTAGTGCCTGTGCCAGAAGTGGGGTGCGAACAGCGGGAAGAGGGCGATGGAGAGCAGGATCCCGACGAAGGGAATGGCGCTCCAGGCGGGCAAGGTGCGACCGAGTGCCTCTCCTCCGGCTTCGGCGGCGCTGGCGACGTCGGGGACCACAGCGGCTGCGAGAACGGCGGCAAAGGGGGCGAGGAGTTTCATGGGCGGCTCCAGTCCGTCGATCTGGTCCCGGACGGCGGGACGGAGGAGGGTAGCACGCCCGCGCGCGGAAGGGTGATGCACTTGCATGGCGGCCCCCGGCGGGCTCACCATGGGCGAGGCAGGAGGTGACGATGATCCCTGTGCTGGACTCGGCGCAGATGCGGGCGGCAGACCGGATCACCATCGAGGAGTTGGGATTGCCCGGCCTGGTGCTGATGGAGATGGCGGCCGCCGGGGTCACCGACGCGCTGCTGGAGCGCTGCGGCGAGGCCCGGCGGGTGGTGGTGGCGTGCGGTCCGGGCAACAACGGCGGTGACGGCCTGGCGGTGGCCCGTCAGCTGATGAGCCGCGGCTTGGCCGCGGTGGAGGTCTGGCTGCTGGTGGAGGAGCGGGCGCTGTCCGGCGATGCCGCGGTGCAGCTCGGCCTGGCGCGCGCCTTCGGCGTGCCGGTGCAGGTGGCGGGGGCGGAGCTGGACACCTTCGGGCGCGCGGTGGACGGCGCGGAGGTGGTGGTGGATGCCCTCTTCGGCACCGGCCTGGATCGCCCGCTCTCCGGCCGCATGGCCGAGGCGGTGGCACGGATCAACTCCTGCGGGGCCGTGGTGGTGGCGGTGGACGTGCCCTCGGGGGTCTCCGGCTCGTCGGCGGAGCCTCCGGGTGAATCCATCGAGGCGGCCCTGACGGTGACCTTCGCGGCCCCCAAGGTGGCCCATGTGCTTCCCCCCGCCTGTCTGCGCTGCGGCGAGGTGGCGGTGGCCGATATCGGCATCCCCCACTGGGTGCTGGAACGGCAGGCCCGGCTCCACCTGCTGGAGGGCGAGGATGTCGCCGCCTGGCTGCCGCCCCG
>JABRVY010000538.1:0-3619 GCA_039961755.1 Acidobacteriota bacterium
GCCGAGGGGTGTACCAACCTCCTGGTCAGCCGGGGCGCCTCGGCGGACGGCTCGGTGATGATCACCTACTCCGCCGACTCCCACGTGCGCTACGGGGAGCTCTACCTGCGCCGGGGGGGGCAGTGGCCGGCGGGCAGTACCGTGCTGCTGCGGGACCGGGGGAGCATGAAGCCCCTGGGGGAGATTCCCCAGGCGCCGGCGACCTACACGGTGATCGGCTTCATGAACGAGAACGCCGTGGCCATCGGCGAGAGCACCTTCGGGGGGCGCAAGGAGCTCGCTGACCCCACCGGAGTGGTGGACTACGGCAGCCTCATGTTCCTGGCCCTGGATCGCTCACGCAGCGCCCGGGAGGCCATCAAGGTGATGGCCGAGCTGGTGGAGACCCACGGCTACGCCTCCACTGGCGAGTCCTTCTCCATCGCCGACCCCGAGGAGGTCTGGATCATGGAACTCATCGGCAAGGGGGTGGAGATGGTGGTGGACGAGGCTACCGGAAAGGAAGTGAACCGCCACCGGGGGGCGGTGTGGGTGGCCCGCCGCCTCCCCGAGGGGTACATCTCCGCCCACGCCAACCAGGCCCGCATCACCACCTTTCCCCTGGCCAACGGGCGCACGTCCATCACCTCTCGGGAGCTCTCTCGCATCTTCGACCCTCGGGTGGAGACGGTGTACGCCCACGACGTCATCGAGGTGGCCCGGCGCATGGGGTACTACGAGGGCCCCGATGCGGCGTTCAGCTTTGCCGACGCCTACGCCCCCCTGAACTTCGAGGCGGCGCGCTTCTGCGAGATGCGGGTGTGGAGCTTCTTCCGCCAGTTCTGCGCCGGCATGGAGCAGTACCAGGACTTCGCCAGCGGCCACAACCTTTCGAACCGCATGCCCCTGTGGGTGAAGCCGGAGCGACCGCTGACCCTGGCCGACCTCAAGGCCGCCAAGCGGGACCACCTGGAGGGGACCCCCTTCGACATGCGCCTGGACGTGGGGGCGGGACCTTTCGGTCTGCCCTACCGCTGGCGCCCCCTCACCTGGGAGTTCGAAGGGCGCACCTACGTCAACGAGCGGGCCACCGCCACCCAGCAGACGGGGTTCTCCTTCATCGCCCAGCTGCGGCGTGGCCTGCCGCCCCCCATCGGCGGCATCCTCTGGTTCGGGGTGGACGACGCCGCTACGTCCCTCTACATGCCCTTCTACGCCGGCATCACCCGGGTGCCCCCCAGCCTGGCCGAGGGCAACGGAGACCTGTTGACCTACTCCGAGACCTCGGCGTTCTGGGCCTTCAGCGCCGTGGCCCACCTGGCCTACCTGCGCTACGACTTGGTGAGCGAGGACGTGCGCCGCCTGCAGCGGGAGCTGGAGGACAAGTACCGCGCCTACGTGCCGGCCCTGGACGCCGCCGCCCTGGCGCTGTGGCGGCAGGACCAGGCCCGGGCCCGGGAGTTTCTCACCGACGTGGGCGTGGGCCTGGCGGAGGCGGCGGTGCAGCGCTGGCGGGAGCTGTACCGCTACCTGCTGGTGAAGTACCTGGACGGCAACGTCAAGAGGGAGAAGGACGGGGTCTTCGAGCGCAACCCCTGGGGGTTCCCGGTGGCCCCCGAGCACCCGCCCTACCCGGAGAGCTGGCGGCGGCTGGTGGTGCAGGACGCGGGGGAGAAGCTGCGCAAGCCCGAACCCCCCTCTCCTCCCAGTCAGTAGGCTGCGTTTGTGGTGGTTCTTTTGGGGCAAGTGGTGCAGTGGACAAAAGGAGAGGAGATGAATGATGCCAGGACGCGTGGCTCTGGTGACGGGAGGCAGTCGCGGGATCGGCGCGGCCATCGTGCGCTCGCTGGCGGCGCGAGGGTTCAAGGTGGCCGTCAACTACCTGGTCAGTGAGGACATGGCGCGGGGGGTGCTGGCCGAGAGCGGAGGGGAGGGCGCCGTGTTCCGGGCCGATGCCCGCGACCATGGGGCGGTGGCGGCCATGGTGGAGGCGGTGGAGCGCACCCTCGGCCCGGTCGATGTGGCGGTGCACAACGCCGCCATCTCATTCCCCATGGGACCCTTCCATGCCCTGCCCTGGCGCGAGGTGCAGGCCAAGCTCGAGGGCGAGCTGGGGGCGTTTCATGCCCTGTGCGCCCATACCGCCCCCGGCATGGCCGCGCGGGGGTGGGGGCGCATCATTGCGGTGAGCTCCACCCTGTCGCGGTTCGCCCACGAGGGGTTCGGCGCCCATGCCGCCGCCAAGGCGGCCCTGGATGGTGCCTGCCGGGTGCTGGCGAGGGAGCTGGGACCGCACGGGGTGACGGTCAACGTGGTGGCACCGGGACTGGTGGACACCGACGCCACCGCGCACCAGCCCGTCGAGATGAAGCAGGCGGTGGCGCGGGCGACCCCGCTGCGGAGAATCGGGCAGCCCGACGACATTGGCGGAGTGGTGGCGTTCCTGTGCAGCGACGAGGCGCGCTGGATCACCGGGCAGTATCTGCCGGCCAACGGCGGCTTGCACACCGTGTGAGGGGCGTGCTTGACCTACAACTTCGACCCCGAGGCCTGGGCGGAGCGGCAGAGGGATCTGCTGCGGCAGCGGCGGGCGGCGGGCGAGCTGGACGAGGCGGCCTTGCAGGCGGCGCTGGCCGAGGTGGAGCGGCGTCTCGAGGAGATGTGGGCGCGCCTGGATGGCAGCTACCGCCTGCCGAGGACCTGAATACCGAGGCTTCTCTCCGCCATCAACCGTCGCGAGGGATGGCGCCGCTGGCGCCGTCGCGCTCGGCGCGCAACAGCTCCTCGTGCAGCGCCTTCAGGTCCGGCTCCAGCCTCCACGAAGTGGCATGACCTCCCAGCTCCAGGGCCGTCAGGGGCGTGTCCAGAGGCGCCTGCCGGCCTGCTGCAGGTCCGCCGCGAGGCGCAGCAGCCGTTGCAGCTCCCGCAGCCGCTCCTCGGGGGTGCGGCGCGGGTTCTCCCGCAGGAGGGTGCGATCGACGCCCCGCTTGTACCCCTCCACCACCGGGTCGAGCTCGCCGCCTGACACCATGTGCGATGGTGTATCCGGGCCGGCCGCCGGCGGATGGGACTCTTCCCTGCGCCCGGGATCCCGGCGACGTTTCGGGAGCGCTCTTGATTGTACTTTTAGGTGAACCTAAAATAAGCTCGTGATGCACGGTGATCCCTGGGGGCTCGAGCTTTCCCCCGCCCAGGAGGACTATCTGAAACAGATCCTTCGACTGGGGGGCCAGGAGGGGTGGGTGAGCACCCAGACGCTGGCGGATACCCTGCAGGTGAAGCCCCCCTCGGTGACGGAGATGGTGCGGCGGCTGGCGGATCTGGGTTTGCTGGAGCACCGACCCTACCGCGGGGTGTCTCTGTCCGAGAGGGGCCACCGGGCGGCGCGGGAGCTGGTGCGGCATCACCGACTGCTGGAGACCTTCCTGGTGGAAGTGCTGGGCATGGGCGGGGCGGAGGTGCACGAGGAGGCGGAGCGGCTGGAGCATGTCTTGTCCCGGCGGATGGAGGAGCGCATCGCCGCGGTGCTCGGCCACCCGGTGACGGATCCCCACGGCCGCCCCATCCCGGCCGCCGATCACCGGGTGGAACATGGCGAGGGGGGGAGCCATGGGTAATGGAGTCGCCCGGAGTTGGGTGG
>JABRVY010000539.1:0-18099 GCA_039961755.1 Acidobacteriota bacterium
GTGCGGGTGGGCGCCTGGCGGTTTCGGGTGGTGGGGGTGCTGGCACCGCGGGGACGCTCCCTGGGTTTCGACCTCGATGACCTGGCCTTCGTCCCGGTTCGCACCGCCATGCGCATGTACAACCGCTCTTCCCTGTTCCGCATCCTGGTGGACTGCCACCGCCACGAGGACCTGGAGCGGGTGAAGGGGGAAGTGACCGCCCTGCTGGCCGACCGCCACCGCGCCGAGGCGGTCACGGTCATTACCCAGGACGCCATGATCACCGCGTTTTCCTCCATTCTGCGGGCGCTCACCCTGGCGCTGGCGGGCATCGCCTCGGTGTCCCTGGTGGTGGCCGGGGTGGGGATCATGAACGTCATGCTGGTGTCGGTGTCCGAGCGACGCGCCGAGGTTGGCCTGCTGAAGGCGCTCGGGGCGAGCAACGGTCAGGTGCTGGCGGCCTTTCTGGTGGAAGCGACGCTGCTGTCCACCTTCGGGGGGGCAGTGGGCCTGGCCCTGGGGGTGGTACTGGTGCGGGGACTGGTACAGGTGTTCCCGGAGTTCCCGGCGGCGCCGCCCCCCTGGGCGATGGCGGCGGCACTTGGGCTGGCCCTGGGGGTGGGCATCGCCTTCGGGGTGTGGCCGGCGCGGCGGGCGACGGCCCTGGACCCGGTGGCGGCGCTGGCAAGGCGGTGACGTGAACGCGCTGGACGCCGCCGGCTTCGTCGTGGGTTCCCTCCTCGGCCAGCGCCTGCGGACCGCCCTCTCGGCTCTGGGAGTCGCGATCGGAGTGGCGGCGGTGGTGCTGCTCACCTCCCTGGGGGAGGGGACACGGCAGTACATCGTCTCCCAGTTCACCCAGTTCGGCACCTCGCTGCTGGCAGTCAACCCGGGCAAGGTCAAGACCCTGGGGGTGCCGGGGGTGCTCGGCGGCACCACCCACAAGTTGACCATCGACGACGCCAAGGCGCTGCGCCGCATCCCCGGGGTGGAGAAGGTGGTTCCTCTGGTCATTGGCCAGGCCCGGGTGGAGAGTGGCGGCCGCGGGCGGGCGGTCCATGTCTACGGCGTCAACCACGAGGCGTCTGCCGCCTGGCAGTTCCCGGTGGCCGAGGGCCGCTTCTTGCCGGAACTCGATCCCCACCGGCGGGGGGCGTTTGCGGTCCTGGGGCCGAAACTGGCGCGGGAGCTATTCGATCGCCAGTCGGCCCTGGGTCGCCGGGTGCGCATCGGCGGCAGCTCCTTCACCGTGGTGGGCGTGATGGAGCCCAAGGGGCAGCTTCTGGGGTTCGACCTGGACGACGCCTGCTACATCCCCGTGGCCAACGCCATGGCTCTGTTCAACCTGGACGAGCTCAACGAGATCGACATCCTGGCTGCGAGCACCGAAGTCATCCCCCGGGTGGTGGAGGAGGTGCGGCGGGTGCTCATCCGCCGGCACCGCGGCGAGGAGGACTTCACCATCACCACGCAGAGCGAAATGATGGAGACCTTTGGCCGGGTGATCCGGATCATCACCCTGGCGGTCACCGCCATTGCGGCCATTTCCCTGGTGGTGGGTGGGGCCGGCATCCTCACCGTCATGTGGATCGCCGTCCACGAGCGCACCGCGGAGATCGGCCTGCTGCGCGCCCTGGGGGTGTCTCACGGCGGCGTGCAGGGGCTGTTTCTGGCCGAGGCCATGCTCATTGCCCTCCTGGGCGGCGTGGGCGGCGTGGCGGCGGCGGTGGCCGTGGTCGCCGGCGTGCGCGCCCTGGTGCCGGGGGTTCCCCTGGCCACCCCGCCCACCGCCCTCGCCGCCGCCCTCGCCATGAGCCTGCTGGTGGGGGCGGCCAGCGGCGTCCTGCCGGCCCGCCGCGCCGCCGGCCTCGACCCCGTCGACGCCCTGCGCGCCGAATAGGCCGCCTCTGCGGGCGCGCTGGCTCCTGCGGTGGTGGTGGCCGCGTTGGCGCTTGCGGGGGCAGAGAGGGGCTGGGAGGCAGGACACCGGTGCCGCTTCTCTCTCCGGGGGGGGCCGTTGCGCCCCTCGCCAGGAAGCGTCAATTTTCCTGGCGGCAGCCCGGAGTGTGTCCGTTCGACTTTCCTCCCCGTGGCCCGTGCTGCTTGCCTCGGGGCGACCGGAGAGCCGGCGGCCGCGTGCGGGCGAGCTCTTCAGCGACGGCAGGGCGAGGAGGGCTCAGCCCGAAAACGGCGGTTGGCTTCTACTGCGAGGCCGGATTTCGCCGCGCTGGCGGGCGTACTCGGGGACTCGGGCGCTGCGCCGTACGCTTGCGAGTACGGCTCGCGCCCTCGCCCCTACCTGCGCCCGCCATCATCGGCGTCTCCGGCCTCTCGTCACGAACCTAACCGCGGTTTTCGGGCTCAGGAGCCTGTCCAGTGGGTCACCCCTCGCGCCAGGAACTCCTCCAGGGCAATGCCGTCTCCGCCGACGAGCAGCGTGCGCCAGGGGTTGAAGGCGCGAGCGAACGTCGCCATCCCCGGACGTGCCCGAACCCTTGCCGTGCTTGTGATCTCGATGGCAATGAGGCGGCCGCCAACGCGCACGACGAAGTCCACCTCGGCGTCCCGTTCCCGCCAGTAGAACAGCTCACATTCGCCGCAGGCGGCGGCGTTGGCCAGATGCGCGCCGACGGCAGACTCCACCAGCCGCCCCCACAGCTCGGGGTGACCTCGGATCTCCGCGGGTGACAGGCCGGCGGTCGCGGTCATCAGGGCGGTGTTGAGGACCTGCAACTTGGGGCTGGAGCCGCGGCTGCGCGCGGCATTCCCGGCAAACTTCTGCAGGCCGCAGACCATCCCGGCGCCGGCCAGCAGCTCCAGGTAGTGGGCCAGGGTGGTGGTGTTGCCGGCGTCCTGGAGCTGGCCGAGCATCTTGGTGTAGGAGAGCACCTGCCCCGAGTAGCGGCAGGCCAGCTCGAACAGCCGCCGTAGCAGGGCCGGCTTGTCGATGCGGGTGAGCAGCAGGACGTCGCGGGAAATCGAGGTTTCGATCAAGCTATCCGTCACGTAGCGGCGCCAGCGCTGGGGTTCTGGCGCCAGCGGGGCGGCTCCGGGGTAGCCGCCGAAGTAGAGGTAGCGCTCGAGATCGAAGCCGAAGGCGGCGCGCATCTCGGCGAAGGACCAGTGGGGCAGGTGCAGCAGTTCGAAGCGTCCGGCGAGGCTCTCCGTCACGCCCCGCGCGACCAGCAGCGGCGCCGACCCCAGCAGCACCACCCGCAGCGGCAGCCCGTGCCGTGTGTCCTCGTCCCACAGCCGTTTGACGGTGTCCGACCAGCGGGGGATCTTGTGAATCTCGTCCAGCGCGAGCACGGCGCCGGCGGGGCCAGCTTCCCTGGCCTCGAGGCGCGCCGCCTCCCACTGCTGGGCGATCCAGGCGGCGTCACGCAGCGTGGGCTCGTCGGCGCTCGCGTAACGGAGCGCCCCCTCGAGCTCCTCGCCGACCTGCAGGACGAGGGTGGTCTTGCCTACCTGCCGCGGGCCGGCCACCACCTGTATAAAGCGACGCGGCTCCTGAAGCCGGCGTTTCAGCTCGGCGGCGTGCGGACGTTGGAACAGGGTTGACATTTTACTTCTCATGCTGAGTAATTTTACTCATGGTTCTGAGCAATGCAAGTTCGCCATCCCTCGCAACGGAATGCGCTGGGGCACGAGGGGGCGCTGACGCCGGTTACAACGGCCTGTGGGTGAGAGCCTTCCGCCGGGCGGCCAGGACTCTGCCAGGTTCCGCTCCTCATGATTCGGATCATCGGCGCGCGCCGGGCGCTCGTCTTGCGAGCAGCGGCGCGGCCTGCGATGATCTCAAGGCGCGGCGCGCCGCGGGAAGGTGGTGCGGATGGGCGGTTTCCGCAGTCTTCTCCAACGCCTCCGGGGAGGGGGGGGAGGCTCGCCGTTGTCGTTGCGGGCGCGCGTCGCGGTGTTTCGCGAGCTGCTTCACGCCAACAACCAGGCCCTGGGGTACCTCGCCGAGATCCAGCAGACCCTGGCCGGGGAGCGGCCGGCCACGGCGCGGGAGGTGCAGCGGCTGCTGGCCGGCGTCTCGGTTCAGACCTACCGGATGATCACCAACCTGGCGCGCATGACGGGACGGCCGCAGCCGCAGCTGGAGCGCACCTTCGCCCGCCTCCGCGAGGCCATCACCCGCAAGGCGGAGGTGGTGCCGACGCTCAAGGAAGTGGGGCTGGTAGTGCCTCTTGACGAGGTGGATGCCTCCCTGGTGGAGGTGGTGGGGCAGAAGAGCGGCTTTCTGGGGGAGGCGCGCCGCGTCCTCGGCGGGCGAGTGCCGCAGGGGGTGGCGACCACGGTGCACGCCTACGAGGCGCTGCTGGCGGCCGACGGTCTCGGGGACCGGCTGGCGGCCATCATGAGCGGCGTGGACGCCGAGTCGGTGGAGGCCTGTTTCGCCGCCTCGGCGCAGGCCACCCAGGCGATTCTGGCGGCCCGGGTGCCGGCCGAGCTGGAGCAGGCGCTGCGCCAGGCTGTGGCGGCGTTGCCGGGGGGGGATGGGCTCAAGCTGGCGGTGCGCTCGTCGGCACTGCAGGAGGGGGGACCGGAGATGTCCTTCGCCGGTCAGTACCGCTCCCTGCTGAACGTCGAGCGGTCCGGGGTGGTGGACGCCTTCAAGGAGGTGGTGGCGTCCAAGTACTCGCCCGAGGCCATCACCTACCGGCTGCGGCGGGGGTTTGCCGATGCCGAGGTGGCGATGTGTTGCTGCATCCTCACCATGGTGCCGGCGCGCGCCGCCGGGGTGCTCTATTCGGCCAACCGCACGGCGAGGGGGGCGGCGGTCCTGGTGCAGGCGGTTCGTGGGTTGGGGCTTGCCGCGGTGGACGGGTCGGCGGCGCCCGACTCCCTGCTGGTTGATCGGCGCAGCCTGCGGGTGGTGGAACGGCGACGGGGTGAGCAGCGGGAGGTGATTCGCGCCGCCGCCAGCGGCGGCACCGAGCGGGTGTCGGTGGCCCCCGCGGGGTCTGCCGAGGTGCTGACCGATGCAGAGGCGGTGGAGCTGGCGAGGGTCGCCCTGGACCTGGAGCGCGTCCTGGGAATGCCAGTGGACATGGAGTGGGCGTTGGATGCCGCGGGAGCGCCGTGGGTTCTGCAGGTCCGGCCGCAGCCGGAGCACGGGGAAGAGGCAGGGGCCGCCATCGACGAGCCCGTCGCCGGGACCCCGGTGCTGGTGGGGGAAGGGTCGCGGGTGAGCGGCGGTGCTGCCGCCGGGCCGGTGCATCGGGTGGAGAGCGACCTGGATATCCTGCGCTGTCCGGCGGGGGCGGTGCTGGTCACCCGGGAGGCCAGGCCTCGGCTCGCGGTGCTGCTTCCCAGGGTGGCGGCGGTGGTGGCGGACATGGGTGAGGTCACTGGCCACCTGGCCACCGTGGCGCGGGAGCTGGCCGTGCCAGCGCTGTTCGCCACCCGTCGGGCGACCGAGCTGCTGCCGCCAGGGGAGGTGGTCACGGTGGACGCCGACGCCGGGGTGGTGTACCGGGGTCGGGTAGAGGAGGCGCTGGCGCGGGCGGCGGAGCGGCCGCGGCCCTCGTTCGCCAACCCCAACGTGGAGCGGCTGGCGGCGGTGGCGGAACTCATTGTCCCCCTCACCCTGCGCGACCGCCTGGCGAGCGGGTATTCGCCAGGCAAGTGCAAGACCCTGCATGACATCATTCGCTACTGTCACCAGGCGACGGTAGAGGCCATGTTTTCCGCCGGGGACCGGGCGTCCCGTGCCGGTGAGCGCCTTTACAAGCTGGTGTCGGAAGTGCCCATCGACTGCCGGCTGCTGGACCTTGGAGGCGCGGTGCGGGCCGGCGTCGAGCCCGGGGAGATCACCCTGGCGGAGGTGACGTCTCGGCCTCTGCGCGCCCTGTGGCGCGGAATGACCGATCCCCGAGTCGCCTGGAACGTGACCAAGCCAGTGTCCCTCAAGGGGTTCGCCTCGGCAATCGTGAACTACAACTTCGACCAGGACGCCCGCCTGCGGGCCATGGGCGAGCCCTCGTACGTCTTTGCCTCGGACGAGTACTTGAATCTGAACTCCCGCATCGGGTATCACTTTTCCACGGTGGACGCGAGCATCACCGAGCGGGAGGAGTCCAACTACGCCTCGTTCCGTTTCGTTGGCGGCTCCACCGGCATTGACCAGCGCAGCCGGCGAGCGGAGCTCATCCGCCGGCTCCTGGCGGCGCGCGGGTTCGAAACCGACTGTCGCGCCGATCTGGTGAACGGGCGGGTGCGCTTCCGCCCCGCCGCCGAGATGGAGGAGCTGCTGGTCTATGTGGGTTTGCTGATGACCTACGTGAACCATCTGGACATGGTGTTGATCTCCGATGCCCTGGTGGAGCAGTTCGCCGAGGCGTTCCTGGCCGGTAACTACGGCTTCAAGGGGGAGGTGGGCGGTGCCGTCTAACCCCTACCGTCGGATGCGCCGGCAAATGGTGGCGGTGTTGCTGGCCTTCGGCCTGGTGCCCCTGCTGGCCATGGGGGTGGCGGGGTACGTGGCGAACCGCGCCGCCATCGAGACGCGGACGCGCAACTTGCTCGAGGCCATGGTGAAGAACCGCAAGGCCACCATCGATCTTTTCCTCGAGGACCGCATGCGAGACCTGGAGCTGGTGGCGGCCTCCTTTTCCGCCGAGGCGCTGAGGGACGAGGCGAGGCTGGATGCACTGCTGGCGCAGCTGCGGCGCGAGCATGGGGGGATCATCGATCTCGGCCTCATCGACTCCGACGGCGTGCACCGCGCCTACGTCGGGCCGTACAACTTGCGCGACCGCAACTACAAGGACCAGGACTGGTTCGAGCACGTCATGGTGCAGGGGCGCTATGAGTCGGACGTGTTCCTGGGGTTCCGGCGCTTCCCCCACATGGTGATGGCGGTGCGCAAGCGCGATGCCGGGCGCGACTGGGTGCTGCGCGCCACCATCGACACCGACATGCTCTCGGCGCTGGTCCGGGAGGGGGGGATCGAGTCGGGGGCCGAGGTCTTCATCCTGAACCGGGCAGGGGAGTACCAGACGGCGACGGCGGCGCACCATCAGCTGATGGCCCCCTCGGATCTGGGCCCGTTGCCGGTGCACTCGGGGGTGAGGGTGGTGGAGCGCCGCCGGGGGGGGAGCACGGAGTTCATCGCCACCATCTGGCTGCGGGGCGGTGCCTGGGTGCTGGTGGCGCGGCAGGAAGCACCGGGGTTGTCGCAGCTGCTCAACGCCCACCCGGCGGTGCTGGGGGTGTTCATCGCCGGGCTGATGCTCGTGCCGCTGCTCGCCCGGGTGGTGGTCAGGGCCCGCTTGCGGCAGATCCGGGCCATGGAAAGCGAGCGGGCGAGCCTCTTCGAGTCGGCGGCGCAGGCCCAGAAGATGGCCGCCATCGGCCGCCTGGCGGCCAGTGTGGCGCACGAGATCAACAACCCCCTCGCCATCATCGATGCGCAGGTCGGCGTGCTTACCGACTCGCTGGACGACCTGTCGGGGGTGGGCGAGGCGTCCGAGTGGCGCGCCCGCCTGGGCAAGATCGCCGCCCAGGTGGATCGCGCCCGCAAGGTGACGCACCGGTTGCTGGGCTTTTCTCGCCGGGTAGGGCCGGATATCGAGCCGGTGGACGTGGCGGCGGCGCTGGAGGAAACGGTGTCGTTCGTGGAGCGGGAGGCGCTCGCCTCGTCCATCCGCATCGTGCGGGAGGTGGAGCGTGATGTGCCCCTGATCCGCACCAGTCTGGCGCAGATGCAGCAGGTGTTCTTGAATCTGATCAACAACGCCATCGACGCCGTCGGCTCGGGCGGCGAGGTGCGAACCAAGGTCCGGGCGGCCAAGGACGGCGTCGAGGTGACCATCGCCGATAACGGGCCTGGTATCCCACCGCGCGATCTGGACCGCATCTTCGAGCCGTTCTTTTCCACCAAGGCCGGGGAGCGGGTGCACAGCGGCCTGGGTCTGGCGATCTGCAAGGACGTGATGCAGGCGCTGGGAGGACGCATCTCGGTGGCGAGCACGGTGGGCAAGGGAACCTGTTTCACCTTGTGGTTCCCCCTGGACGCGGAGGTAGGGGATGTCGGACCTCAGGCTACTGCTGGTTGACGACGAGGTGGAGTTTTTGGAGCCGACGGCGGCCCGACTGGCGCGGCGGGGCGTCAAGTGCACCGCCGTCTCGAGCGGAGAGGACGCCGTTCGAGAGCTGGAGGCGGCCGCCTTCGACTGCGCCGTGGTGGATGTGAAGATGCCCGGGATGGACGGGCTCGAGCTGCTGCGCCGTATCACCCGCGACTTCCCCGGCTTGCCGGTGATCCTGCTGACCGGCCACGCCTCGGTGGAGCTGGGAGTGAAGGGGATGGAGCTGGGGGCCTTCGAGTACCTGCTCAAGCCGGTGGAGTTTGACGTCCTGCTCGACACCATCCGGCGTGCCGCGGCGATGCGTTCCGCGTGATGGGCGGCTGGCTCACCCGGCTGCGCAGCCTCTTCAACCCCTCTCGTGGGGATCGCCCCGTGCTCGGCTCCGCCGCCTTCCGACTCAAGTACGAGCGCTTCCGGGAGTTATTGTCACTCAACGACGCTGCCCTCCAGCTGTACGCCGATCTGGAGGACATGCTTGCCTCTTCAGAGGCGTTCGCCCTCGATTCCACCCTCCAGCGGACCCGCAAGGCGGCCCTCGACGTTTTCGTCATGGTGAAGAACCTGAACCAGATCGCCGGGGGCCAGTACCACGATCTCTACGACGCCATGCAGCGCATCTCGGGCCAGCTGGACGCCGAGTTCCTGCGGCTGCGCGGGGCAGCCCAGGGGCCGCTGGTGGTGCCTCTGGCCCGACTGCGGGCCAGCGACGTGCCCGCCGCCGGCGCCAAGATGGCGAACCTGGGCGAGGTGGCCAGTCGCTGCGGCCTCGCGGTGCCAGAGGGCTTCGTCATCTCGACGGCGGCGTTTTCGCGTTTCATGGCCGAGAACGAGCTGTGGGAGCGCTGCGAACGCCTGGAAGGAGTGCTGGAGACACACGGTCCCGAGGTCCTGGCCGAGGCCTGCGCCGAGGTGCACGAGGCGATTCTTGCCGCGGCGCTGCCCCAGGAGCTGGAGGCGGCCATCGAGGACACCTTCGAACGCACCTTCGGCGAAGAGGAGGTGCTGGTGGCCATGCGGTCCTCGGCGGTGGGGGAGGACGCGGTGGCCGCCTCCCACGCGGGGATTTACTACTCCCAGCTCAACGTCCCGCGGGGCGAGGTGGCCGCGGAGTATCGCCGGGTGATCGCCTCGGCGTTTTCCCCGGTGGCGGTGGCGTACCGGCTGGAGCGCGGGTTGACCGCCGGCGAGTCGGCCATGGCGGTGGGGTGTCTGCGCATGGTGGAGCCGCGGGCAGCCGGGATCATGTTTTCCCGCCACCCGGAGGATCTGGACCGGGACGAGGTGATGATCGCCGCCACCTCGGGGGTAGCCGCCGGGGTGGCGGCCGGCACCGAAGGAGGCAGTGTGTGGACGGGGACGCTGGGTGGCCGGTTCGAGGGCGAGGGGACGTTGCTCTCCCAGGAGGATCTGCTGCGCCTGGCGGCGGCGGCGCGCACGCTGGAGGCTCACTTCCGCTCCCCCCAGGACGTGGAGTGGGCCATCGACCGGGGGGGCAGGCTGGTCATCCTGCAGACCCGGCCGATGGTGCCCGTGGCCTGCGAGATCGTCGAGAACTCGACCCTGACCGAGGGGCTACCGCTGTTGCTGGAGGGTGGCGCGGTGGCTTGCCCGGGGCTGGGGGGCGGCCCGGCTGTCGTCGTTGCGGGGGAGGACGATCTGCGCGGCTTCCCGTCGGGGGGGGTGCTGGTGGCGCGGCACTCGTCGCCCAAGTTCTTGCAGGTGATGAACCGTTGCTCCGCCATCGTCACCGAGGTGGGCTCTCCCACCGGGCACATGGCCATCCTGGCGCGGGAGATGGGAGTGCCGGCTTTGGTCGGGGTGGCAGGGGCCCTGACGGCGCTGGCGGAGGGCGAGGCCGTCACGGTGGATGCACGAGCGCGGCGGATCTTTGCCGGGCTGCCGGCCGACGGCAAGGCGGGGCGACGTCGACGGCCGGGGCGGGCGGACTCGCCGGCGGTGCGGGCGCTGAGGCGAATTGCCGCCCTGGTGACCCCTCTCCACCTGACGGATCCGGCGGCGCCGGAGTTTTCCCCCGCCCACTGCCGCACCCTGCACGACATCACCCGCTTCGTGCACGAGAAGGCGTTCGAGGTGATGTTCCACTTCGGCGACGCGGCCGGGGAGGACCGGCACAACTCGTACCGGCTGGCGGCCGAGCTGCCGATTGAAATTCGCGTGTTCGACGTGGGCGGGGGGCTCGCCGAGGAAACCTACGTCGGGCACACGGTGCCCGTTTCCGCCGTCACCTCGGTGCCCATGCGCGCCTTTCTCGATGGCATGCTGGACCCTCGCCACGCCTGGCGCCACCCTCGGCCAGTGTCGGTAAAGGGTTTCCTCTCGGTGCTGGGGGAGAGCATGGCCGGTCCCCCTCCCCAGGCGCAGAAGCTGGGCCGGCTGTCCTACGCCATCATTTCGGACCGCTATTTGAACTTCTCCACCAAGGCCGGATACCACTTTTCCACCGTGGACAGCTACTGCGGTCGCAGCACCAACAAGAACTACATTCACTTCCGCTTCTCGGGCGGGGCCGCCGACGCGCAACGCCGGGCCAGGCGTATCGTGTTTCTCACCAAGGTTCTGGAGGCTCTGGAGTTCCGCGTCAAGGCCAAGGGTGAGATCCTGCATGCGCGGCTGGACAAGTACGAGGAGGAGATCATCGTCGCGCGCCTCGAGGATCTCGGTCGCATCACCATGTGCGCCCGCCAGCTGGACATGCTGATGGACAGTGACTCCAGCCCCGAGTTCTTCGCCCGCGCCTTTCTCGCCGGCGAGCTGGACAAGTTCTACTGAAAGGCTGCCCATCTCGAGCTGGCAGCGATCAGTGCAGCTCGATCCCCCACAGATCGTGGACATGGATGATCCCCAGCACCGTGCGGTCGGGCGCGGCCACCACCACCGAGGTGATGCGCTTCTCCTCCAGCAGGCGCAGCGCCGCGGTGGCCAGGGCATCCGGGGCGATGGTGACCCCCCCCGGGTGCATCACCTCGCCGGCGGTGAGGGCGAGGGGGTTGGCGTGGGCCTCCATGAGGCGACGCAGGTCCCCGTCGGTGATGACTCCCAGGAGCTTGCCATCGTCGTCCTGAACCGTGGTAATGCCGAGGCCCTTGCGGGACATCTCGTAGATGACGTCCTTCATGGCAGCGGTGGGCGGCACCCGCGGCACCTGCTCGCCGGCGTGCATCAGCTCCTCCACGGTGCGCAGGCGCAACCCCAGCTTGCCGCCCGGGTGGAGCCGTGCAAAGTCCTGAGGTTGAAAGCCCTTGCGCACGGACAGGGCGATCGCCAGGGCGTCGCCGAGGGCCAGCGAGGCGGTGGTGGAGGCGGTGGGGGCGAGGTTGTTGGGGCATGCCTCGCGGGTGACGCCCAGGTCCAGGTGGATATCGGCGTGGCGCGCCAGCGGCGAAGAGGGGTTGGAGGTCAGCGCCACCAGCGGCGTGCCCAGGCGCTTGAGGTATTCGACCAGGCGCAGCAACTCCTCGGTGGTGCCGGAGTTGGAGATGGCCACCACCACATCGGCGGGGGTCACCATGCCCAGATCCCCGTGGATGGCCTCGGCGGGGTGCAGGAACATTGCCGGTGTGCCGGTAGAGGCCATGGTGGCGGCCAGTTTGCGGCAGATGATCCCCGACTTGCCCATCCCCGTCCACACCACCCGGCCGCAACAGTTGGCCAGGAGGTCCACCGCACGGGTGAAGGTGTCATCCAACCTGTCGCACAGACGCAGGATGGCCTCCGCCTCGGTCCGCAGCACCTCGCGCGCCAGCTGGACCGACATCGTGCCGCCTCCCCTCAAAACTCGCGATCGATGACGTAGCGGGGGGCCTCGGCGAGGGCGTCCCGCTCGACGCCGGCGGGCAGAGCGGCGGCGCAGGCGGTGGCTCGCTCGGCGAAGCTCATGGCGACCTGGCGCACCTCGTCGACGATGCCGTGCCGATCGAGGAGGGCGCGGATGTCTCTTTCGGCGTCGGCGCCCAGATGGCCGGTGGTGAGCACCTGGGCCAGCTTCTCCCGCTCGGAACGTTTCAGGCGAGGGAGCAGCCGGATGAACGGCAGGGTGAGCTTGCCCTCCCGGAGGTCGGAGAAGACCGGTTTTCCCAGGCTCGATTCGGAGGCGGTGAGGTCCAGGAGGTCGTCGGCAATTTGAAAGCACACCCCCAGGTGGGTACCGTACTCCGTCAGGGTGGCGCGGTGCCGCGCGAAGGCCGGCTCGAAGAGGGCGGGGATGGAGGTGGCCGCCGCGAAGATGCCGGCGGTCTTGCGGCGCACGATGTCCATGTAGGTGGCCTCGTCGGTGTCGAGCCGGCCGCTCATCCTGAGACCGATCATCTCCCCTTCGATCATCTCGATGGTGGCGCGGGAGAGCACCCGCATCACCGGGACGTCATCCACCTCCAGCGCCAGCTCCATGGAGCGGGTGTACAGCCAGTCTCCCAGTAAAACCGTCAACTGATTGCCCCACCGGTGGTTGGCCGTGGGGCGACCGCGCCGCAGGGCGGCGTGGTCGATGATGTCGTCGTGCACCAGCGTGGCGGTGTGGATCATCTCGATCACCGCCCCGTAGCGCACGTCCCGATCCCCCTGGTAGCCCAGGAGGCGCGACACCAGCAGGACCATGGCTGGCCGCAAGCGCTTGCCCCCCCCTTCGAAGACGTAGGAGCCCGCCTCGCGTACGGATTCGGGCGCATCGGCCAGCTGCGCGCTGATGAACCGTTCCACCTCCGCCAGGCGGGGCGTGATGAGCCTGAGAGCGTTCGCCATCGCGCCGCCTCCCAAGCGCACTGCCGCAGCGGTACGTGCGTTCAGCGTGTACTCCTTCCCGTGGCTCCGCGGCCACCGTTCATGGTAGTGGGAACGGCGTGGCGTGTCATCCATCTTCCGGCATGCACGGCAACTCCCCAGGGAGGGACGGGGAAAAGGCGTTATCGGGGGGAACGGAGCGCCGCCGCCAGCGCTGGAAGCGGAACTCGTTGCGATCGCCGGTGGTGTCGTGTACTACCACCTCCACAGGCAGGTTATCGTTCCCAAGTCGCACCTCGATGCGGGAGAGGCCCTCCGTCGGACGTCGCGGCGTGAGGATCAGAGTGCGCTCAACCGCCTCGATCTGGAAGGCGGAGCGTGCCGCCCCGGGGTCCAGAACTGCGGCCAGCGGCAGGCGATCCAGGGCGTCCTGGGCCAGGCGCACCGCCTCACAGGTTCCGGCTTCCATGTCAACCATGCGCGCCAGGGTGTCGCGCACCGCGAACACCCGTTTCGAGTACTCGAAGCGCACCCGGTCGGGAGGTCGCAGCAGTAAGGTGCCAGTCTCCTCCGTGCCGCGGGAGAACCCTGCGGGCACGTAGCGCTGGGTAAACGTCGCCTCCCACGCCGGGGAAGCGCGCAGCGCCGCCGCCACCGCCTCCAGGTCGGCGACCGGCGGGGCGGCGAGCGCCACGGCGAGGAGCAGTGAGGACACGGCTAGTGGCGAAAGTGCCGGCGGCCGGTGAAGACCATGGCGAGTCCGAGATGGTCGGCGGCGGCGATGACCTCGGCGTCACGAATCGAGCCCCCGGGCTGGGCGATGGCGGTCACCCCCCCGGCGGCCAGCGTTTCGATTCCATCGGGGAAGGGGAAGAAGGCATCCGATCCGGCGGCGGTGCCGGCGAGGGACAGCCCGGCGGCGCGCGCCTTGTCGAGGGCGATGCGGCAGGAGTCCAGGCGGCTGGGCTGGCCGGCGCCCACCCCCACGGTGGCGGTGGGCGAGGCGACGACCACGGCGTTGGAGAGGGCATGCTTGGCCACTCGCCAGGCGAGCGTCAACGCCATCCTTTCCTCTTCGGTGGGGCTGCGGCGGGTCACCACCTGCCAGCTCTCGTCCCACCCCTCGTCGGGGTCCTGGACCAGCATTCCGCCATCGATCACCCTCAGCCTGGGAAGACCTGGCTGGGGCGGGGGGGCCAGGAGAACACGCAAGTTCTTCTTGGGGCGAAACACCTCTTCGGCTTCGGCGGTCAGCTCGCCGGCCACCACCACCTCGGCGAAGAGCTGGTTGAAGGCGCGCGCTGCCTCGCCGTCCACCGGCAGGGTGGAGGCAATGACACCGCCGAAGGCCGACACCGGGTCGCAGGCGAGGGCGCGGGCGTAGGCTTCGGCTGCCGACTGGCCGAGACCCACGCCGCAGGGGGCAGCGTGCTTGATGATTGCCACCCCGGGGGCAGGCAGGTCGTGCACCAGCCGCCAGGCCCCGTCGGCGTCCATGAGGTTGTTGTAGGACAGCTCCTTGCCCTGCAGCTGGCGAAACGCCCCGAGACCGGAGGGTGCGGGCGGGCGAGCCAGCACGGCGCTCTGGTGGGGGTTTTCACCGTAGCGCAGGTGGATCTCCTCCGCCTCCAGCCACGGCGCCACCGCCTCATAGAGGGGCGAGCGAGGCAGCTCGAAAAAGCGCGGCAGGGCGGCGGCGATGGCGGCGTCGTAGGCGGCGGTGTGGCGAAAGGCCTTGAGGGCGAGACGCTGGCGAAAAGCCAGGCTGCCCCCCCCGGCCAGATCCTCCAGCACCGCCCGGTAGTCGTCCGGGTCCACGACGACGGTCACGTGGCGGTGGTTCTTGGCGGCGGCGCGCAGGAGGGACGGGCCACCGATGTCGATGTTTTCGATCACCGCGGCGGCGCTGACCTCGGGGCGGGCGACGGTCTGGCGGAAGGGGTACAGGTTCACCGCCACCACGGCAATGGCGGGCAGACCCAGGTCGTTCAGGACGCCGCGGTGCTCCTCCTCATCCAGGTCGGCCAGGATCGCCGCGAAAACCATCGGGTGGAGAGTCTTGACCCGGCCACCGAGAATTTCTGGCGAGCCGGTGAAGGAGGCCACCTCGCGGACCGTCACCCCGGCACGACGCAACACCTCCGCGGTCCCCCCGGTGGAGAGAAGATCGAAGCCGAGGGCGGCCAGACCGCGGGCGAACTCCTCAATGCCCCGCTTTTCGGATACGGATATGAGAGCCAGGCGATTCACGGGGTTGCGGTTCTCCTTTCCAGACCAGGAAGGTGTCGGCGGCCTGCGGGATGGTCGGAACGAGTCCGCCGGCCTGCCCCCACACCCACGAGGCGAGGTTGACGAAGTTGGTGGTGGCGTGGTTGAGGGTCAGGGAAGCAGCGCCGAAGGTGGTGGAGCGGTCGTCGAGCAGCTGCCACTGGGCCGGTCCGCCGACGCGGTCCATGTCCTCCCGGATGAGCGACTCCAGGGACGCCAGGGGCTGGCGCTGGCGAGCCAGAAATGGCGGGATGCCGGCCCGGGACGAACGCAGCAGGCCGTTCTGCTGCCCGTAGAAGACGATGGGGATGCGGGGCAGGGCGCGAGCCATGAAGGAGCGGAACGCCGCGGCGTGGGGGTCAACACTGCCCGCGTCCAGAAACGGCGAGGCGTGGTCCAGGGTCAGGTGGGCGAGGGCACCGAAACCGCTGATCACCTCCTCGAAGGGCCGCTGTGCCCGGATCGCCTGCGTCAGGCGTTCGCACTGGGCGGTGATGGCTGCGTCGACATTGGGGTTGCCGCCGCGCCGGTGCAGCTCGGCCGGCCAGCGGCCCGCAGCAGCGAAACCGGCGGCAAAGGCCCGCTCGTGGCGAGCCATCTGGCGCGCCAGGTCGGGGGGCAGCCAGGGGAGCGCGCGCTTGCCCAGGTCGGCCTCCAGGGCGGGTGGGTGGAGAGAGCAGGTGGCAGCCAGGAGCAGCGCCAGCATCAATGCATTCTAGCCGATGGAGCCGACCACCGAGAGCCGAGTCCTCGGGGGGGTGAGCAGGGTGCGGTGGCGGGGGCTGCCCCTGCCGCCGAGGCCGGCGCTGGCCCAGGGGTGGAAAAAACGAAGGAAATCTGCTATTATCAATAACTCGGGAGGCGCCCGTGGGCGTCGACACAGCGATGGCGAAGCCGAGTCGGGGTCAGCTCGAGGTGCAGCGACACCGCGATGCGTCCCCCCAGGCCCGCGCCTTTCCGGAACGAACTGAATGACTTGTGATACAATCTCCTGCCGCCCCGCGCCGGGGCGCGTCTTCATCCGGGGGGTTTGATGGCCGATCTTCTGCAATACCGCACTGCCCCTGACGAACCACTTGACTGTCTTTATCTTGTTACCGCTGAAGGACACGATTCCGTCAAGGCTCTCGCGCTACCAGCCAAGGAGAAGCAGGTCGTTGCCAATGTGGTCAAGGAGTTGGGTGTGCGCGGCGTGGAGGGGGAGGTGCTGGTCACCGCCAGCTCGATTTCTTCCTACCACCGCATCGCCTGCTTCGGGATAGGAAAACCCAGCGACTTCACGGTGCCAGCCATGCGGCGTCTGCTCCGCCGCATGCTGGAACAGGCCGGCAAGAACCACGAGTACCAGATCGCCGTTGCCATTCCCCACGTCCCCGACGACGTGGACGCTGCCGACGCGCGAGCCTTCACGCTGGCGGAGCTGGCCCTGGCGGACTATCGCTTCGACCGCTTCCGCTCGCGCCCCGATGAGGCCACCAAGGTGGACGGCGTGCACGTGGTGCCGCTGGTGGGGGAGAGCGAGGAAGAGCTGGGAGCGCTCCTGGACGCGGCGCGCACCATGGATACGCTGGTCCGGCTGGCGCGGGATCTGGGCAATCGCCCCGGCAACGACCTCACGCCGACCCAGTTTGCCGCCGAGGCAACCAAGATGTTCGCGTCGTCGCCGGTGCGGGTCACCGCCATGGGCCGCAAGGATCTGGAGAAGGACGGCCTGGGGGGCATCCTGGCGATCGGGCGAGGCTCGGTCGAGGAGCCGCGCCTGCTGCGCTTCGAGTACCGGGCCAAGAAGCCGCGCACCTCGGTGGTGCTGGCCGGCAAGGGGGTCACCTTCGATGCCGGCGGGATCTCCCTCAAGCCCTCGGCCAACATGGCGGAGATGAAGTACGACATGGCGGGGGCGGCGGCGGTGGTGGCGGCCATGCAGGCGGTGGCGGAGGAACAGCCGCCGCTGAAGGTGACGGGGCTGGTGCCAGTGGTGGAAAACCTCCCCTCGGGCAGTGCAATCAAGCCCGGCGACATCATCCGGCTGTGCAACGGCACCACGGTGGAGATCGACGACACCGACGCCGAGGGAAGGGTGATCCTGGCCGACGTGCTGGCCTACTCCGCCCGCTTCCGGCCCCAGGTGGCGGTGGATCTGGCGACGCTGACCGGGGCCTGCGTGGTGGCGCTGGGCCACGAGCTGGCGGGAATGTTCTGCAACGACGAGGCTCTCGCCGAGCAGCTGCAGCGGCTGGGTCGCCTCACCGGGGATCGCCTGTGGCGGCTACCCCTGCGCCCCGAGTACCGGGAGCTACTGCGTTCGGAGTGGGCGGATATCAAGAACTCCGGCTCCCGCTGGGGCTCCCTGCCGGCCTCGGCGGCGTTCCTCAAGGAGTTCGTCCCGGAAGGGGTGCGCTGGGCGCACCTGGACATTGCCGGGGTGGCCTACCTGCCCAAGAGCCAGAACGGGCTCCCCGCCGGGGCGACGGGTTTTGGCGTGCGGCTGCTGGTGGCGCTGCTGCGCGAGCTGGCCGAGAAGGACTAGCGGCAGGTTCCCGTGTGCCTGCTGCTGGCGGTGCGCAACGAGGGGGCCTCCCGCCTGTGGGTGGGGGCCAACCGCGACGAGCACGTGGCGCGGCCCTGGCGACCCCCGGCGCTGCTGGTGACCGACCCGCCGGTGCTGGGCGGGCTGGACGTGGAGGGCGGCGGTAGCTGGCTGGCGGTCAACCTCCAGGCGGGGTTCGTGGTGGGGGTCACCAACGCCCGCCTGGGCGCCCGCCCGGGCCGGCGCTCCCGCGGGCAGCTGGTGCTGGACGCCGCCATGCAGCCCTCGCTGCCGGCGGCGGTGGCTCTCCTCACCGAGGTGGATGCTGACTCCTACGGGGCGTTCAACCTGTTGCTCGTGGATGCGGCAGCGGCCTACGTGGCCACCAACTACCCATCGCAACGTCTTGATCTGCTAGATGATGCGCTCATTGCCCTGGGCAACGAGCTGCTGGGGGGTGGGGGCGGGCGGACGGCGGCGGCTCTGCAGGCC